>NZ_CFHTCS010000485.1:0-2653 GCF_984369615.1 Martelella sp.
AGAGCGTCACCCCGTCGCCGGGCACCAGCCTGTGCACGTCATAGCCGTTTCCGGTGCGGATATCGGCAATCATATTGCGCGAAAGCTTCTCGTCGGCCATGGCGATATCCCTCCGGAAAGTCAGCTTCACATTGTCGGAAAGCCCGTCCACCAGGCGCACGTCCAGGCCTGCCCATTCGGCAATGCCGGCGTCATCGGTGAAATCGACCCGGCCCTCGTCGGCGGCCTTTCTGTGGGCGGCATAGATCGCGCCGAAATCAAAGGCCTGCGGGGTCTGGGCGGCGAAGAGCCCGGCGCGCGGCACGGTCCCGGCCACCATCTGACGGGCATCGGCCTGTTTCAGCGTATCGGCGACGGCGATGGCGGGCAGAACGGCGGTGTCGCCGGATTTGAGCGCAGCGCAGATGCGCTCTATCAGCGCGGCATCGAAGAACGGACGCACGGCGTCATGGATCAGCACATGGCTGGGGGTCTGCGGCTCGAGCGCCCTGAGACCGCACAGAACAGACTGCTGACGGGTTGCGCCGCCATGCACGAAGCGGATGTTCTCGGCCTTGAGCACATGCGACAGAGCGTCGCGGAAGAGCGCCTCGTCATCGGGATGAATGACCACGACAATGCCGGCGGTTGCCCCGCCCCATTCGGCAAAACCGGAAAGCGTGTGTGAAATCACGGGGCTACCGCCGATGGGGCGATATTGTTTCGGCCCCTCCTTCGACGTTCCGGCCCGTTCTCCGCGGCCCGCGGCGACCACGACAATGCCGGGATTGAAGCTTTTGCCTGCTGTCATGATCAGATATGTACCTGTGACTCGTTTCCGGTTGGCGCGAACTTACCCGGATTGCACCAATTTTCCAGCATATGCCTAAATTTTGTAAGTTGCCGGCGAAATCGCTTGGCAAAGAGTACCGACTTGTCTAAAAATAGGGCAATATGATGTGCTGCATGAAAGATAGCCATTTGTCCCATCCTGATCCATCGGATTCTTTCGCCATCGGCAATGTCGGGATCCGTAACCGCGTCATTCTGGCGCCGATGTCCGGCGTCACCGATCTGCCGTTCCGAAAGCTCGCCTTTCGCTTCGGCGCCGGCCTGGTCGTCACCGAGATGATCGCAAGTCGCGAACTGACGTTCAACACCGCCGAAAGCTGGGCGCGCCTGAAGGGGGCGGGGCTGAAGCCGCATGTCGTGCAGCTTGCCGGCCGCGATCCCGATTTCATGGCCGAGGCCGCGCGGATTGCCGAGGCGAATGGCGCCGACATCGTCGACATCAACATGGGCTGCCCGGCCAAGAAGGTCGTCGGCGGCTACACCGGCTCCGCGCTGATGCGCGAACCCGAACGCGCGCTTGCCATCATCGAGGCAACGGTCGCCGCCGTCAGCGTGCCGGTAACGGTGAAAATGCGGCTTGGCTGGGATCATGAGAGCATGAATGCACGCTATCTCGCCGCCCGCGCCGAAGAGGCCGGCGCAAGGGCGATCACCGTGCATGGTCGCACGCGCATGCAGTTCTACAAGGGCAGCGCCGACTGGGACGCGGTTGTCGCTGTCGCGGAGGTCGTCAAGGTGCCGTTCATCGCCAACGGCGATATCGAAAGTCGCGGCGATGTCGAATACCTCCTGACCCGTCCCGGCATCACCGCCGTCATGGTCGGGCGGGCCTGCCAGGGGCGGCCCTGGCACGCCGGGATCCTCGCCGGCGCCGGCGACCCGCCGCTAGCGATGAAGATCGAAACCGCGCTTGAACATTACCAGGACATGCTGTCGTTTTACGGAAAGGATGTGGGCGTGCGCCATGCGCGCAAGCATCTCGGCTGGTATCTCGACCGACTCGCCCCCGGTATCGACGGCGCCGAAAGAGCACATATCATGACAGAGACAAATCCCGATCGCGTCATGAGCCGGCTGACAGGTCTGCTGACGCGCACGGACGGAGAAAGGAACGCCGCATGACCACCGATGCTGGCGGCATGCGCAAGGCCGCGGAAATGGTCGCGCTCGAAGTGCTGAACGCGATCCAGAACCCCGTCGTTCTGATCGAGAAGAATGGTCGCATCTCCTATACCAACTGGGAGGCCGAAGTGTTTTTCGGAGCGAGCGCCGCGCATCTCGCGAAAAAGGCGCTCTCCGACTTCATTCCCTTCGACAGCCCGCTGCTCGCCCTGATTTCGCAGGTGCGCGAGCGCCGCGCGCCGGTCAATGAATATCGCGTCGACCTGTCCTCGCCGCGTCTCGGCCAGGACAAGCTGGTGGATATCTATGTCGCGCCGGTCGGTGAGGAGGGGTCCGTCGTTCTTGTCTTTCAGATCCGCTCCATGGCCGACAAGATCGACCGGCAGCTTGTGCACCGCGCCGCCGCCCGCTCGGTGACGGGACTTGCCTCCATGCTGGCGCACGAGATCAAGAATCCGCTTTCCGGCATTCGCGGGGCGGCGCAGCTTCTGGAAACCAATGCCAGCGACGAGGACCGCGCGCTGACGCGGCTGATCTGCGACGAATCCGACCGGATCGTCTCCCTCGTCGACCGCATGGAAGTGTTTTCCGACGAGCGGCCCATCGACCGCGTGCCACTCAATATCCACTCGGTGCTCGACCATGTGAAGGCGCTTGCCAAGGCGGGCTTTGCCCGCAACATCAAGATCACCGAGGAATA
>NZ_CFHTCS010000486.1:0-2650 GCF_984369615.1 Martelella sp.
CGCGCCCGACGCTGAAGGTCGCCAATGTCTCCGGCGTGTTGTCGGCGGTGGTCAATGAATTCGGCGACCTGGTCGGCGCAACCTTCCGGCGCATCCGCACCTTTCGGCGGTTTCTGGATGGGATGGAAGATGCGGATCCGGACGCGCATTTCCCGATCGATGTCTATCGGATCGAGCAAAAGACCAACCAGAACCGCGTCTATATCGAGTGGGTTTTGGCTGCCGCGATCGATCAGCAGGGACGCAAACTGCCCGGTCGACAGGTGATCCAGAGCGCCTGCACGCATACCTATCGTCGCTTCGATCCGGAAACCGGTTCGTTCGACTATTCGAGGGCCACATGCCCCTATGCGGGCTCTGCCTGTTTTGACGCGAAGGGCAATGCCGTGTCTGCGTCGGAGGACCGCTGCAGCAAGCTTCTGCAATCGGGCTGCGTCAAGCGCTTCGGCCATGGCGATCTGCCGACCCGGGCCTTTCCCGGCGTCGGCCGGGCAAACACATAGAAAGAAGAACAATCATGTTTGGTGATGATGTCGCCCGGGAGGCCCGGGCGCATGCGCTTGCGGCATGGCCGGAAGAGGCGTGTGGCGTGGTGTCCGGCGGTCGCTATATCCGCGTCGAAAACATCGCGGCCGATCGCGAAAACGGCTTCGAAATGCCGGCCGAGACCTGGCTGAAGTTCCAGCCGGAAGCGGTCATTCACAGTCACAACGCCAAAGTGCATCCGCACTGGCCATCAAAAGCCGATATGGACAGTCAGATCGCGGCCAATATTCCCTTCGGGGTCGTGAGCTGCGACGGCGAGGTGACGACGCCTATTCTCTGGTGGGGCGATCATTGTCTCGATGCGCCGCTGACCGGGCGGTCCTTCGTGCCGGGCGTATTCGACTGCTACGGGCTGGTGCGCAGCTGGTACTGGCAGGAACGCGGCATCCGCCTTCCGGACTTTGCCCGCTCGAAGAGCTGGTGGGAAGAGGGCGAGAACCTGCTTGCCGACCACTTCCAAGAGGCGGGCTTCCGGACGGTTGATGCTTCGGAAGCGCAGCCCGGCGATGTGTTCTTCATGCGGCTTGTGTCGAAGGTGCCGTGTCATTCCGGCATCCTGCTCGCGGATGGCCTTTGCCTGCATCACCTCGATGGACGGCTGTCACGGCGTGAGCCGATCGGGCCGTGGCTGAAGCGGGTGACGCATTGGGTGCGTTATGTCGGTTCTAATACTCTTCATTATCGCTGATTGGCACGCACGCGTGAGCGACCAACCAATCCTCGAGCATGAGCGTGATGGCCTCCTCGCGCGTCATGGGGCCGTCGAGATGCAACCCTTCATCGGTAGCGAACTGATCGATTGCATCGATCATCCACCGCTCTGCCCGAAACGTCACGGCTTCCCACTTTTGCTCTTCTGAAGGCATCGGGTTCTCTGTGTTGTTCCAATGATATATGCGCGGAAAGGTAGCAGAGGTGTTGGCTTCGGTCTACAAGTTCGATTTGCCCGGTGTGGAAGAAACGGAACTGCGCAATGGATTGGTTCGTCGACGCCTAGTCATTGCTTTGCTTTTTGAGCGGTAAGCTCCGCTGATCGATTGGCGAGACACGTCTGACCAGCTCCAAAGCCTCTTTCCGCGTAAGTGTAATGTCCGAAAGTCCTTTGCAGTCATCAGACCAGACCTTGATCGAATTCAACATTGCGAGCCGTTTTTGAGCCCTGGCGATCGCTAGCTCATCTTCTTTAAAAGTCATAGGAGTATCGATGTTTCGGAAGGTTTCGCCGATCGGGCCATGGTTGCGGCGGGTGTCGCATGGGCGAGCAGGCCTGGGGCGCTACAAACTAGGGAAACGCAAGCATAAGCCCAGACGCGGCCACGATGCAAACAAGAATGAAGATTGCCCAACTGACCGAGCGATTGCGCCAAGGGGTTGGTTGAAAACACTGAGAGCATGCCTTGCTTCCAAAGCGCAATTTATGGCCGCAGTATTTGCAATGAATAATTCTGAAGCTCATAAAATTCACTCAATATTTTGTGTGATTGAAAATGAATTTCAAAATCTCAATATGCGGAGGTATTTCAACGCTATGATATATAATATTCGAATAATTTTAAAATTAATCTGTTCATATCTTATTCGAACGATTGATATTAAAATGGAATTCCAAAAATGAAATTCTGCGTTGTATCTATTTCGCTATTTTGGTCTATATCTGATGTTCTTATAGATCTATTGGTTGATTTTATATGAGCGTGTCAGCCACTAAATTGATCATCGACCACTTTGCACGAAACATCAAGAGTTGTTTCTGATGGATTCGGCTGTCAATGCTCCGCAAAATCCACCTCCACCTTGCCCGTCAGTTCGCGCCGATCTACCAGATCGACGTTTACCGCGCCGGGAAACTCAGCCCTGCTATGCAGAGTGTCGGTCTTCGCGCAGATAGCGCACGGCGAGATCGACCGTCTTTTGGCGGCCGTCGTCAAACCGAACGAACAGTCTGCGGCCTCCGCGCGGTTCGACAGCAGCAAGGCGCGGAAGCCTGCGGTCGTTATACCGGACTGGCGAAGAGGGTGACGCATTGGATGCGCCATCAAGGTTCGTCAGCCTGCGATCTCGCGGCGCGCCAGATCGGCGAGAAACGCCGACCGCGTCAGGCCGT
>NZ_CFHTCS010000487.1:0-2643 GCF_984369615.1 Martelella sp.
GCGCAGTTCCTGCTGCACACCTGGCTGCCGGACGCGATGGAAGGCCCGACGCCGGTTTCGGCCCTTATCCACGCCGCGACCATGGTGACGGCCGGCGTCTTCCTCGTGGCGCGCATGTCGCCGCTGTTCGAACTGTCGCCGTCGGCGCTGACCTTCGTCACGCTGATCGGTTCGATCACCGCGCTCTTTGCCGCGACCATCGGTCTCGTTCAGAACGACATCAAGCGCGTGATCGCCTATTCGACCTGTTCGCAGCTCGGCTACATGTTCGCAGCGCTCGGGGCAGGGGCCTACGGCGCGGCGGTCTTCCACCTCTTCACCCACGCCTTCTTCAAGGCGCTCCTGTTCCTGTGCGCCGGCTCGGTCATCCATGCCGTTTCCGGCGATCAGGACATGCGCCGCATGGGCGGCCTCAGGAAGCATATTCCGATCACCTTCTGGGGCATGATCTTCGGCACGCTCGCGATCACCGGCGTCGGCATCCCCGGCACGGTCATCGGCGCGGCCGGTTACTTCTCCAAGGATGCGATCATCGAGGCGGCCTTCGTTTCCGCAAGCCCGCTGGCGATGTTCTCCTTCTGGTCGCTGGTGATCGCCGCGGTGCTGACGGCCTTCTACTCCTGGCGCCTGATCTTCATGACCTTCTTCGGCAAGCCGCGCGCGTCGTCCGATGTTATGCATCACGTGCATGAATCGCCCTGGGTCATGCTGATCCCGCTCATCGTCCTGTCGGTCGGCGCCCTGTTTGCCGGCGTGGTCTTCGCCGAGTTCTTCTACGGCCATCATTATGCCGAGTTCTGGAAGGGCGCTCTGTTCACCGGGCCGCATAACGAAGTGCTTGAAGAGCACCACCACGTGGCGCTCTGGGTCAAGCTCTCGCCCTTCTTCGCCATGCTGATCGGAACCGCTGCCGCGATCTACATGTATCTGATCAAGCCCTCCTCGGCGAAAGCGACGGCAAAAGCCTTCCCGCGAATCTACGCATTCCTGCTCAACAAGTGGTATTTCGATGAACTGTACGACTTCCTGTTTGTCCGTCCCGCCAAGAAGCTCGGGCACTTCCTGTGGCAGAAGGGGGATGTGGGCGTGATCGACCGGTTCGGACCGAACGGCATCGCGGCGCTGGTCGTCGATGTCACCAACCGCGTGGTCAAGCTGCAGTCCGGTTATGTTTACCACTATGCGTTTGCAATGCTGATCGGCCTTGCCGCCCTTGTAACGTGGATGATGCTCGGAGGGGCGCTGTAATGAGCGACTGGCCAATTCTCACGACAGTCACCTTCCTGCCGCTCATCGGCGTGGTGCTGATCCTGTTCACCCGCGACGACAACGAGACGGGTCTGCGCAACATCCGCAATGTCGCGCTTCTGACCACGCTGTTCACCTTCGTGGTGTCGCTGTTCATCTGGGTCAATTACGACCCGGCGGACCCGAACTTCCAGATGGTCGAATATCACGCGTGGCTGGGGACCGGCATCGCCTACCATCTCGGCGTCGACGGCATCTCGATGCTGTTCATCCTGCTGACGACGGTGCTGATGCCGCTCTGTATCCTCGCCTCGTGGGAAGCCATCACCTACCGGGTGAAGGCCTACATGATCGCCTTCCTCATTCTGGAAACGCTGATCATCGGCGTGTTCGTCTCGCTCGACATCGTGATGTTCTACATCTTCTTCGAGGCGGGCCTCATTCCGATGTATCTGATCATCGGCATCTGGGGCCATGAGCGGCGCGTCTACGCCTCGCTGAAGTTCTTCCTCTACACCTTCGCCGGCTCGGTCTTCATGCTGCTGGCGATCATGGCGATGTACTGGGTGACGGGCACGACCAGCGTGCCGGTGCTGCTGGAGTATGATTTCCCGGTCAATATGCAATACTGGCTGTTCCTCGGGTTCTTCGCCTCCTTTGCGGTGAAGATGCCGATGTGGCCGGTGCACACCTGGCTGCCGGATGCCCACGTGGAGGCGCCGACGGCGGCCTCGGGCGTGCTGGCGGGCGTGCTATTGAAACTCGGCGGCTTCGGCGTGCTGCGCTATTCGATGCCGATGTTCCCCGACGCCTCCTATTACTTCGCGCCGTTCATCTTCGCGCTGTCGATCATCGCCATCATCTACGCCTCGCTCGTGGCGCTGATGCAGACCGACATGAAGAAGCTGATCGCCTATTCCTCGGTCGCGCATATGGGCTACGTGACCATGGGCATGTTCTCGGCCACGACCGAGGGCGTCGAGGGCTCGATCTTCCTGATGCTCTCGCACGGCATCGTCTCCGGCGCGCTGTTCTTCTGTGTCGGCATCGTCTATGACCGCATGCATACGCGCGAGATCGCGGCCTTTGGCGGGCTCGTGAACAACATGCCGAAATTCGCGGTCGCCTTCATGGTCTTCACCATGGCCAATGTCGGGCTTCCGGGCACGTCGGGCTTCATCGGCGAATTCCTGACGGTTGTCGGCGTCTTCCAGGTCAATACCTGGGTGGCCGTGTTCGCGGCGACGGGCGTCATCCTTTCGGCGGCCTATGCGCTCTGGCTTTACCGCCGCGTGATTTTCGGCGCACTGGAGAAAGACAGCCTCAAGGCGCTGCTCGATCTTTCCACGCGCGAGAAGTTCGTACTCTACCCGCTGATCATCCTGACGATCTTCT
>NZ_CFHTCS010000488.1:0-2635 GCF_984369615.1 Martelella sp.
CGGATCCTCCTCACCCGGTGAGCGTTATTTTTTTGCGCAGTGCCCATACACCGCCCCCCTCATTCTCAGTCCCGACCCTGCAAGACCGACTATACGCCGTCGCCGGACACCCGCCGCGCGTGCGACCGAGTCCGCGACAAGTGCCGACTTTTGCCGCCTATTCCCGCCCTCACAACAGCCTTTGTGGCCCTTCTCCTGCGGCGCCATGCGGCAGACGCATAGCGGCTTTACCGCAAACCCACTGACCGCGGCGGGCGGCAGGGCCTATATCCGGTTCATCAGAAATTGAGGCGCCGCAAAACACGGGCGCCGCAAAAACAGGAGAGAGAAACATGAGCATGGCTCGTTCGTTCAACAACTGGATCAAGTACCGCCAGACCGTTTCGGAACTCGGCCGCATGAATGCGCGCGAACTGTCCGACCTCGGCATCAACCGTGACGATATCCGTCGCGTTGCCCGCAAGGCCGTATTCTAAGCGCTGCCTTGCCCGACCTTGCAAAAGCCCCACGCCTTCTCCGGCGCGGGGCTTTTTTTTGGCGCAGGCCGTGCTTCCGTCCCGCCGCGCTGACGTTTGTCAAACGCGCGTGCCTCAAAACAACGCATCGCGATCGACCTGCTCCGGTATTGTGCAACCTAATGCACAAATGCATGGCAGTTGCATAATAACTGCACACGACGCATCGCCGTTTCCCTTGTATTCTTCCGGTCAAAATGAATGCAGCACGAAGCTGCCGGACATATTCGAGGAAACACCCATGCATCCCTTCGACTTCACCATGAAATGGTTCAGCTACCGCCGCACGCGCGCCCAGCTGCGCAATCTTACCGCCGCAGAACTCAAGGATATCGGCCTGCTGCCGGGCGACATCGACCGCGTTGCGGCCCGCGCCTTCCGCTGAGGCCATCCCCCGCACTGAACTGCCAACGGCGCCGCATGGCGCCGTTTCGCGTTTTGTCCGATGGAGCGGCGCTTGCCTTCCCAAACGCAGCGATTATGTTGGGGCCCCTTCTGCCAACAACCGGACGACGCACAGCATGGCCGCATTTCCGCGCTTTACCTCTCTGATCAAGGAACTGCCATCCACGGTCCCCTTTGTCGGACCCGAAGCACTGGAGCGCACCAGCAACTTCCCGATCATCGCCCGGATCGGCGCGAATGAGAGCGGCTTCGGTCCCGCGCCGTCCGTGCTTGCCGCAATCCGCGAGGCCGCCGGCGACATCTGGAAATACTCCGACTCCGAGCATCTGTCGCTGCGACAGGCCCTCGCCGAACACCATGGCTGCAGGCCGGAAAACCTTATGATCGGCGAAGGCGTCGACGGACTCCTCGGCATGGCCGTCAGGCTCGTGGTCTCACCGGGCACGGTCGTCGTCACCTCGCTCGGCGCCTATCCGACCTTCAACTACCATGTCGACGGCTTCGGCGGAAAACGGGTGAGCGTGCCCTATGCAGGCGACAGGGAAGACCTTGATGCGCTGTTGGCGGCGGCGAAGGACCATGACGCGACCATGGTCTATTTCGCCAATCCGGACAATCCGATGGGAAGCTGGTGGCATGAGGACGATGTCATCCGTTTCGTCGAGGACCTGCCGGAAACCTGCATGATGGTGCTGGACGAGGCCTATTGCGAATGTGGACCGGCAGAGGCCTTTCCCGCGATCGACCGCCTTCTCGACCGGCCGAACGTCATGCGCTTCCGCACCTTTTCCAAGGCCTACGGGCTCGCGGGCGCGCGCGCCGGATACATTATCGGCGAGGCCGAGACGATTTCCGCCTTCAACAAGATCCGCAACCATTTCGGCATGCCGCGCCTGACGCTGGTTGCCGCCGAGGCGGCGCTTGCCGACCAGGCCTATCTGCAGAGCGTTGTCGGACGCATCCGCGAATCGCGCGACGAGATCGCCCGGATCGCGCGCGACAACGGGCTTGAGCCGCTACCCTCGGCAACCAATTTCGTCGCCATCGATTGCGGCAGGGACGGCGCCTATGCGCGCGCCATCGTCGATGCGCTCGGCGCGCGTGGCGTCTTCATCCGGATGCCCGGCGTTGCGCCGCTTGACCGCTGTATCCGCGTCTCGACCGGCCCGGGCGAAGACATGGACCTCTTCGCGCAGGAACTGCCGGCCGTGCTCCAGGCGCTCGGCTGAGCCAGGCGCCCGAAGCATCCGGCTTCCCGGGCTTCGTCCCTACCGCGCCTTCTGGGCGAAGAGCACGGACTGGGCGTCCTTGTCCGATGCCAGGTTCATCTTTTCGCGCTCGGCCTGACCGACAGCGATGCCGGCCTTGACCGCCGGCCGCGCCATCACCGCCTCGTACCAGCGCTTCAGATTGGGAAAATCGTCAAGGTTCTGTCCCTGGGCCTCGTGCGAGCGGACCCAGCCGACCGAGGCCATGTCGGCGATCGAATAGGCGCCGCCGAGATATTCCGCCTCGCCGAGACGCCTGTCCATCACGCCGTAGAGCCGGTTGACCTCGTTGGTGTAGCGGTCGATGCCGTAGGCGATCTTTTCCGGCGCGTAGTTGCGGAAGTGATGCGCTTGGCCCGCCATCGGTCCAAGTCCGCCGACCTGCCAGAACAGCCATTCCTCGACGGCCACCCGTTCACGCTCGGTCTCGGGATAGAACTTTTTGTA
>NZ_CFHTCS010000489.1:0-2633 GCF_984369615.1 Martelella sp.
GGTCCGCAAGGTGCTGAAGATCGCCAAGGAGCCGATCTCGCTGGAAACGCCCGTGGGCGACGAGGAGGATTCGCATCTCGGCGATTTCATCGAGGACAAGAACGCGCTGCTGCCGATCGACGCGGCCATTCAGGCGAACCTGCGCGAGACCACGACCCGTGTTCTGGCATCGCTCACGCCGCGTGAGGAGCGCGTGCTGCGCATGCGCTTCGGCATCGGCATGAACACAGACCATACGCTGGAAGAGGTCGGCCAGCAGTTCTCGGTGACCCGCGAACGTATCCGCCAGATCGAGGCCAAGGCGCTCAGGAAGCTGAAGCACCCGAGCCGCAGCCGCAAGCTCAGGAGCTTCCTCGATAGCTGATCAGGCAGACGTCTTTTGTGAGAATAATGAGAACCCGGTCGAAAGGCCGGGTTTTTTGTCTACTGACAAAGCAAACCCTCCGCTCTCCTTCATCACCATCGGGCTTGTCCCGAGGGTCCAGGCAGGTATCGAAACGACAAACGTATCGGGCGAAATATCATTTTAAACAAACTATTACGGGCCGCCAACGCCGTCCCTGCAGAGCGGTGGATAGATCCTCGGGACAAGCCCGAGGATGACGCCCGTAGGGGGCGGGTTTGTCGACAAGGAAAACGCGACCGAAAGGCCGGGTTTTTCGCACTGAACCGTTCCGCGTTGATGCGAAAATGGTCGCTCCACAACAGCACGGAGCAGATCGATGGATGGACGGCGCCAGAATTCTCGACTTGATGATTTTGTCTGGCAAGCCCGCGCCTGTCCATCTCGGCTTGGCCGGCGTTCTCTTGAAGGGGACGGGGAGGAAAGGCAAAGACCGGAGCGAGCAACATTCGCATGTCCGGAAAGCGCCGAGAGGCATCACCCGCCTGGGGCCGTGGGCACAGCACAGGACGACGGCTCCCTCGTGCGTGCGGAGAGCCAAAAGCCCAGGCGCCGCTCCTCGAAGCGCCTGTGCATATCTTGCAGGCCGAAGGCGGGGCCTTCCGCGCAGCTTCCGGCGCAACGGCCGGAGAAACTTACTCCGTGACCTGCAGGTTGACCGCCTTGGGGCCCTTGCCGCGACGGTCCGGCTCGGTGTCGTAGCTGACTTTCTGGTTTTCCGTCAGTCCGGTCAGGCCGGAAGATTGCACGGCGGAGATGTGGACGAAGATGTCCGCGCCGCCATTGTCCGGCTTGATGAAGCCGTAGCCCTTATCGGTATTGAAAAATTTCACGGTGCCAGTCTCGGCCATACTTCAAGGTCCTTTTCTCACCGCCCCGCTTGCACGAAAATGGGCGGTATTCCAATGCTCGTTTTGCCCTTCTGGGCAGCGCAGGCGTTTCTCGAATTTTTAAGGAAAGGTACCTTTATTACCGCGGCTCCGGACGACCTGAACACGACTACAGGCCAAATCCTTCAAAGGCCGCCCGGAAAGTTAGCGTTTCCGGCGCGCATGAGATTATATGGTCTTCCCGTGCTCGCAAAATGCCCGAACACAATCAGAATGCGGTGTTTACACGAATTTGGCAAGCGAAACTTTGACAATCGATGGAGAAGGCATCTCAATGCGCGCTGGAAGCTGTATTGGTTCGGACAATTCGAAGCGCTTCCAAGAACATCGATCACGGATATACTGAGGCGGACTTCGGGCCGCTGGTCGCCAGGATGATCGGGAATGGCGCGCGCGCCTTACCCGGCTCTAGCTTTTTGGCCTGAAGCTGGTGTAGGGGAGGGGAACGGCGAAGCCCCGACGAGAACGGACGCGCCGACGGTGCGCGATGCGATATTGAGATTTCCGGGAGATGCCCATGCGTCACAGATTGTCGTTTCGGATTGCCGCCTTCGCCCTCGCCCTCGGCTTCGTTCCCGCCGGCGCATTCGAATATCGTCAGATCGACGACTGGGCCGTGAGCTGCGACAATGCCTATGTCTGCACGATTTCGCTCAACCCGCCGTCGCCGCAGGGCGGCAATGCCGATCTCGCCGCGATCCAGTGGCACAGAAGCGCCGATCCCGCAGCGCCGCTTTCGCTCAGCCTGCCCTTTCCGCCCGGCTTCTTCCAGAAAGGCGATGCAAAGGGCGCCTTCCGCATCAGCATCGACGGCGTCGAGGCCTATGGCGTCGCCATCGCTGATCTTGCCAAGGACGAAGCCGTCGGCACTTTCGGCGTCAGCGATCCCGCGGCGCTGGCGGCGTTGTTTGCAAAGATGACGGCCGGCACAAGCGCGACGATCGCCTATAGCGGCGGGCTTGGCGATTTTGCCTCGACCATCGCGCTTGCCGGCCTTTCCGACAGTGCCCGTTTCGTTGATGACCTGCAGGGCCGCAAGGGCCGCACGGACGCGCTGGTGGACAAGGGCGCCACCGCGCCGCCCGAGAGCGTCAGCGTCTGGTCGATCGACAGCTACAAGCAACTGCCGCCGTCGATCCTCAGAAATCTCAGCGACGAAAACAGCGTTTGCTACACCGATGAGGCCCATCTCGATCAGGCCGATGCCTTCGGGTTCAATGCCGGCGCCAGCACGATCATGCTCCTGCCCTGCGGGCCGTCCGGGGCCTATAACCAGCCCTACCAGCTTTATGTCGGCAAGGACCAGGAATTCCACCGGGCCGAGTTTCCGAATGTCAGCG
>NZ_CFHTCS010000490.1:0-2623 GCF_984369615.1 Martelella sp.
CTTTGTGCGTCCGAATGGACGCACGGCGCTCTAGATCTGTTCCGCCTTTCACCCTGTTGGCGCCCGCCCACACCGGCGACAGAGCTGACCGGCGCGCGTGGTTGCCTATCTCCTCCTGACGCAAACGCGCTTGTGTCGTGATCTTTCAAGACAGAGGCAGCCGCCCGGCGCAGAATGGTCTTCGGAACCACCCAACCGGAGAACCATCATGATCCTGAGATACACGATCCTTTACGTCGACAACGTCGCCGAAACGCTGGACTTTTACGAGCGCGCCTTCGACATGAAGCGGAGCTTCCTGCATGAATCGGGAGACTATGGCGAGCTCGCCACCGGCGAGACGAAGCTCGCCTTTTCCTCCACCCGGCTGATGCGCGAACTTGGCAAGACGCCGGGCAAGCCCCGTCCCGAATCTCCGGTCTTCGAAATCGCTTTCGAGACCGATGACGTCCGATCCGGCTTCGATCGCGCGCTCGCCGCCGGCGCAAGACCCGTGCAGGAGGTGCGTCACGAACCCTGGGGCCAGACGACCTCCTATGTCTGCGATCCGAATGGCTATCTCGTTGAAATCTGCTCGCCGGTCCAGTTGCCGAGCGCCGGCTGACAGAGCAGTGCGAGCGTAGGCTGGCGCCGGCGCAACCCCGCCGGCGTCACGCCGAACCATCGCGTCAGGTCACGCGTCATATGCGCCTGGTCGCTGAAGCCACAGGCATCGGCGATTTCGGCAAGGGACATCTCCGACCGCAGCATTCCGACGGCACGCCTGGCACGGGCCAGCAGCCGCCAGAAATCGGGCGGAGGCAGGGCGCGGCCGAGAAAAGACCGTTGCAGCGTGCGCACTGATATGCCGAGGCGTTTGGACGCCGACAGGACAGTGGCGCCCGGCTCGCTCAACGCCATGATCACGTCGTCCAGGCTGTCGCGCCTCTGGCATTCGTCTCCGAGGATCGTCTCGACGCATTCGGGCGACGCGGCAATCGCCTCCAACGCCATGGGCGAGATCGTCGCGCCCGGACGAAGACGAAACCCTTCGATTTCGACGCCGGAATCAAGGGCGGCCCGGCGCGGCAGGAAATCAAGCTCGGTCACGAGAACCCGAACAGGCGCGCAAGGCGGGCGAAGGACCAGTAGATCACGGCAACCGTCGGGAAAGACGATGTGCGTTTCAGCTTTCGGCGCGCTGTGCCGCCAGCGCTGAAATCCGGGTGTCGTCGTCATGGGGGGATTTTATCATGATCGGCGCTCGCGCCAAATCGAAAGTCGGAGCCCGCATTCGCGATACCGATACGCGCGGCGCACGGCGCGACGTCTTTTGGAGAAGGTCCCACGGAAAACGCCGGGCGAAGGGCCCGGCGTTTCCATAGCTCGTGATGTGCACGCCGCTCAGCTGTCGGCGGCGGACTTGCTGGACTTCGAGCCCTTCCTGCCGGCCTTGCCCTTCGGCCCGTCCGACTTCAGTTCGGACGGCTTGACCGGCGTTGAGTCCGGAATGGCATCGAGCGTCAGTTCTTGCCCGCCGTCCTCGTCCGTCTTCACGTCGACGCGGACAACGCCGCCCTTCTTGAGCTTGCCGAACAGGATCTCGTTGGCGAGCGGCTTCTTGATATGTTCCTGAATGACGCGCGAGAGCGGACGGGCGCCCATCTTCTCGTCATAGCCGCGCGAGGCCAGCCATTCGACCGCCCTGTCCTCCAGTTCGAAGGTGACGTTGCGTTCCGAAAGCTGCGATTCGAGCTGCATGACGAATTTTTGCACGACCTGATGGATGACCTCCGTCGGCAGCGGCGCAAACGGGATGATGGCATCCAGGCGGTTGCGGAATTCCGGCGTGAAGATGCGGTTCAGCGCCTCTTCGTCATCGCCGGTGCGCCGCGAAGACCCGAAGCCGATCGCCGACTTCGACATTTCGGCAGCCCCCGCATTGGTCGTCATGATCAGGATCACGTTGCGGAAGTCGATCTTCTTGCCGTTATGGTCGGTCAGCGAACCGTGGTCCATCACCTGCAGCAGGATATTGTAGATATCCGGATGCGCCTTCTCGATCTCGTCCAGGAGCACCACGCAATGGGGATGCTGGTCGACGCCATCGGTCAGAAGGCCGCCCTGGTCGAAGCCGACATAGCCGGGAGGCGCGCCCAGAAGGCGGGACACCGTATGCCGCTCCATATATTCCGACATGTCGAACCGCAGAAGCTCGACGCCGAGCGAGGAGGCAAGCTGCTTCGATACCTCGGTCTTGCCGACGCCCGTGGGGCCGGAGAAGATATAGGAGCCGATCGGCTTGTTGGGCTCGCGAAGTCCCGCGCGGGCAAGCTTGATCGAGGTTGCAAGCGCGTCGATCGCCTTGTCCTGGCCATAGACCACCGAGCGCAGTTCCTGCTCGAGATTGGCAAGCACCTGCTCGTCGTCCTTGGACACCGACTTCGGCGGGATGCGGGCCATGGTGGCAACGGTTGCCTCGATCTCCTTTTCGGTGATCATCTTGCGCCGGCGCGAGACGGGAAGCAGCATCTGCGCCGCGCCGCTCTCGTCGATCACGTCAATGGCCTTGTCCGGCAGCTTGCGATCCGAGATGTAGCGCGCCGACAGTTCCACCGCCGCCTCGATGGCATCGTTGGTATAG
>NZ_CFHTCS010000491.1:0-2615 GCF_984369615.1 Martelella sp.
TCCGGCGTGCCGATGCGGCCGATCGGCTGGCGGGCGATGAAATCGGTCCGCGCCTTTTCATAATCGCCGGTCGCCTTCAGGCGTTCCTGCAGCGAGGGGCTGTCGACCGTGCCCGGGCAGATGGCGTTGCAGCGAATGCCTCTGGAGACAAAGTCGGCGGCGACCGATTTGGTCAGCCCGAGAACGGCGGCCTTGGTGGTGGTGTAGGCGAAACGGTTGGGAACGCCCTTCATGCTGGAAGCGACCGAGGACATGTTGATGATGGCCCCGTCGCCCCGCTCGAGCATGCCGGGCAGGAAGGCACGGATGGTGCGCACCATGGCCTTGACGTTGAGATCATAGGCAAGGTCGAGATCGCTTTCCTTGCCCTCCAGGATAGAGCCGTTGTGGACGATGCCGGCGCAGTTGAACAGGATATCGACCTGCCCGATTTCCTGCGCGGCGATGGTGACCGCCTCGTCCGACAGCACATTCAAGACCCGCGTCGAAATGTTCTCGATGCCCTCAAGTTCCTTGAGCTTTTCAGCATTGATGTCGGTCGCAATCACCGTGGCGCCCGCTTTGGCGAAGGCCCTGGCCGATGCCGCCCCGATGCCCTGCGCGGCGGCGGTGATGAAACAGGTTTTTCCGGAAAGGTCGGTCATGATCGCTCCCTTGAACGTCAGTTGATTGTCTTTTGCGAGCCCTCGACGGCCATGCGGCCGATCGCATCGAAATCCCATGCGATGCCAAGGCCCGGCGCGGAAGACGGAATGGCGCGTCCGTCGCGGATGGTCATGCCCTCAAGCGTGATCGCGTCAAGCTGCGGAATATACTCCACCCAGCGCGCATTGGGCACCGCCGCGCACAGCGAAACATGCAGTTCCATCAGGAAATGCGGCGCCACGGCAACATTGAAGCACTCGGCCATATGCGAGACCTTGAGCCACGGCGTGATGCCGCCGATGCGGCCGACATCGACCTGGATGACAGAACAGGCCCGCCGCTCCAGATATTCACGGAAATGGAGTGCCGAATAAACGCTCTCGCCGACGGCGACCGGCACGCTTGTGTGCCTCGAGAGCACCGCGTGGCCCTCGATATCATCCGCCGGCAAAGGCTCTTCCAGCCAGCCGATATCGAGCCGCTGATAGGCCGCCGCCCGGCGCACGGCCTCGTCCACGGCAAAGGCCTGGTTGGCATCGGTGAATATTTCGAAAGCCGGCCCCACAGCCTCGCGCACCGCCGATATCCGCGCGACATCTTCGGCAAGCGGGCGGCCAACCTTGAGCTTGCAGCCGGCAAAACCGTTTGCCTTCGCCGCAATCGCGTCAACCACCAGTGCCTCGGTTTCCAGATGCAGCCAGCCGCCTTCCGTTGTGTAGAGCGGTATTTCGTCCTTCGCCCCGCCCGCCAGCTTGTGAAGCGGCAGGCCGAGCTTGACGGCCTTCAGATCCCAGAGCGCGGTATCGATGGCGGCAAGCGCGATCGCGGTGATGGCGCCGACCGTGGTCGCATGGGTGAGGAACGAGAGATCCCGCCAGATCCGCTCGATATCGAAGGCCTCGCGGCCGATAACCGCCGGCAGCAGGGTCTTTTCCAGAAGCGCCATGACGGACGGGCCGCCGGTGCCGATCGTATAGGAATAGCCGGTGCCGTTCACCCCGTCGGCGTCGGTGATGCGCACGATAGGGGTTTCCTGGGAAACGAAGGTCTGGATCGCGTCGACCCGCGTCACCTTCGGTTTCAGGTTCACCATCACCAGTTCGGCGCGGACGATCTTTGCCATTGTCAGGCCCTCAGGCTCTTGCCGCTCTCGCCGTCAAAGACGTGAAGGCGTTCGAGGTCCAGCGTGAAGGTCAGCGTTTCGCCATCTTCAAGCGGGCGCGGGTCGAGCATCTTGGCCTGCACTTCCTTGCCGCCGAATTGGGTGAAGATGATGGTTTCGGTTCCGAGCGGCTCGGAGATGATGACAGGAGCCTCGATCTCGACAGAGCGGTCTTCCGGATGCAGCGAGTGGCCCTTGGGCGCAAAAGCGTCGGGGCGGAACCCGACCACGACCTTCCGTCCGTCGGAAAGCTTCGCGGCAATATCCTCCGGCAGCGGCACCACCGTACCGTCGGCAAGGCGCGCTGCGGCGCTTTCCACCACGCCGTCAAGCTGGTTCATCGGCGGCGAGCCGATGAAGCCGGCAACGAAGGTATTGACCGGGTTATCGAACACCTCCGTCGGCGTACCGACCTGCTCGACATAGCCATCGCGCATGATCACGATCCGGTCCGCAAGCGTCATCGCCTCCACCTGGTCGTGGGTCACATAAATCACGGTGGTCTTCACCCGCTGATGCAGCTTCTTGATCTCGACGCGCATCTGGCCGCGCAGCTTGGCATCGAGGTTGGAGAGCGGCTCGTCGAACAGGAAGACATCCGGGTGGCGCACGATGGCGCGGCCCATCGCCACGCGCTGGCGCTGGCCGCCGGACAGGTTGGCGGGCAACCTGTCCATGAAGCTCTCGAGGCCGAGGATGGCGGCGGCCTCGTCGACGCGCGGCTTGATATCCTCCGGCGTCATGCCGGCGATCTTCAGTCCGAAGCCGAGGTTCTCGCGCACGGTCATGTGCGGATAGAGCGCGTAGG
>NZ_CFHTCS010000492.1:0-2615 GCF_984369615.1 Martelella sp.
CGCATCGTGCTTTCCGAAAATCGATTCCGATTTTCGGAAAGCACGATGCGCTAGACATTCCGCGCTGCCGGTTTTCTCGCCGGAACGTGCCGATGGACGGTGAGCGCGGCTGCATATAACTATGAAAAAATTCATAGTATTGCGGCAAGTTTTTGGCTTTGTCATACTTTTGTCAATAAGCAAGCCTGCCGCCGCAAAAGGCAGGTCTCAGAGGGGTTCCGATGCTGAGATTCTTCCTCCATCGCGTCGCGATGGCGATACCGACGGTGATCATCGTTTCGATTGCCGTGTTCGGGCTGATCCGTCTCATTCCCGGCGATCCGGCAGCCCTGATGCTCGGCGACATGGCCGATGACAGGCAGATCGCCGAACTGCAGACGGAACTCGGTCTCGACAAGCCGCTCCCGCAGCAATTCCTGATCTGGAGCGAAAACGCGCTCTCCGGCGATCTCGGCCGCTCGATCGTCAATGACGAGCCGGTGCTGCCGCTCGTCGCCGCGCGCTTCGTCATCAGCGGCGAGATCGTGCTGATCGCGGTGGTGCTGGCCGCCATTCTCGCCGTGCCCGCCGGGATCATCGCCGCGTGGCGGCAGAATTCGGTGACGGACCTCGCTCTTGTCGGAACGGCGACGCTGCTTCTCTCTATACCGACCTTCTGGCTCGGCCTGCTGCTTCTCCTTCTGTTCGGCCTGAAGCTCGGCTGGCTGCCGGTGCTCGGCTATGTGTCGCTGCGCGACAATTTCACCGAGGGGCTGATCTACATCATCATGCCGGTGGCGACCCTCGTCATGCACGAGATGGGCGTGCTGCTGCGCATGGCCCGCGCCTCGACGCTGGAAGTCCTGCGGCTTGACTACATTACCCATGCCCGCGCCAAGGGGCTTTCCGAAATGGCGGTTCTGTGGCGTCACGCCTTCAAGAATGCCTTTGGCCCGACCTGGACGATGATCGGCCTCATTCTCGGCAATCTGCTCGGCGGCATCGCCGTGATCGAGACCGTGTTCTCGATCCCCGGCCTCGGCCGGCTGATGGTCGACAGCATCTTCCAGCGGGATTACCCGGTCATCCAGGGCTGCCTGCTGTTCGTGGCGCTCTCCTATGTCGTCGTCAACCTGATCATCGACCTGTTCTATCCGCTGTTCGATCCCCGGGTGACGGCACAATGAGAAAACTGTCCTATAATGCCGCGATCGGCGGTTTCCTGATTGCGCTCCTGCTTATCGTCGCCCTTATCGGGGCGTTCTGGACGCCCTACGACCCGCTCAAGCTCGATTTCGTCGCCCGGCTGAAGCCGCCGAGCGCCGCCCACTGGATGGGAACGGATGAGTTCGGCCGCGACGTGTTGAGCCGGATCATGGTCGGCGCCGGCGCAAGTGTGTGGATCGGCACGCTGACGGTCACCTTCACAATTGTCATGGGCACGCTGATCGGCCTCGTCAGCGGCTATGCGCGCGGCCTGACGGACGGTCTGATCATGGCCGTCAACAATGCGCTGCTCGCCTTTCCGGGCATCCTCCTGGCGCTCGGCCTGCTCGCCGTCTTCGGCGCAAACCAGTATGGCATCATCTTCGCGCTCGGCATCGCCTATACGCCGTCGATGGCGCGACTGGTGCGCGGCGTGGTGATGACGCTGCGCGAAGCCGAATTCATCGAAGCCTCGAAGCTGATGGGCAACAGCGAGTTCTACACGGTGTTCCGCCACATCCTGCCCAATTGCCTGGCGCCGATGTCGGTGCTGGCGACCACCATGTTCGGCTGGGCGATCCTGTCGGAAAGCGCGCTCTCCTTCCTCGGCCTCGGCGTGCCGCCGCCGGCGCCCACCTGGGGCAACATGCTGGCCGCCGGCCGGCCGTTCATCGAGCAGGCCGTCTGGCTCGGCGTTTTCCCCGGCCTCTGCATCGCGCTCACGCTTCTCGGCATCAATCTTCTGGGCGACGCGCTGCGCGACCGTCTCGACCCGCGCATGAGGGGGCTGAAATGATGAGGGATCTTCTCCTTTCCGTCCGCGGCCTGACGCTTTCCCTCGGCAATGGCGTCAAGCTCGTCGACAATGTCTCCTTCGATGTCCGCCCCGGCGAGATCTTCGGCATTGTCGGCGAATCCGGCTCCGGCAAGACGCTGGCGACCCGCGCGCTGATGTCGCTTCTGCCCGCCGGCATCACGCCGGTGAGCGGCGAGACCGTGTTCGAGGGCCGCGACACGCTGACCATGAGCCCGCGCGATCTGAGATCGCTGCGCGGCGCGCGGATCGGCATGGTGTTCCAGGAGCCGATGACCTCGCTCAACCCGTCGATGCTCATCGGCCGGCAGTTGGAGGAGGGGCTGAAGCTCCACACCGGGCTTACCCGTGAGAAGCGCCGGGACGCGATCCTCGCCATGCTGGAAAGGGTCGGCATCGTCGATCCGAAGGGCGCGCTTACGGCCTATCCGCACGAGTTTTCCGGCGGCATGCGCCAGCGCATCATGCTCGCCTCCGTCATGCTGCTGAAGCCGGCGCTGCTCATCGCCGACGAGCCGACGACGGCGCTCGACGCGGTGATCCAGCGCGACGTGATGGAGCTGATGGTGGAGCTCACCCGCGCCGAAGGCACGGCGGTGCTCCTGATCAGCCACGA
>NZ_CFHTCS010000493.1:0-2567 GCF_984369615.1 Martelella sp.
GCCCGGTGCAGCCGCAACCGCCTGACGGTCGCGGCGATCGTCTCGCCGTGGATGCCGCGATAGATGCGGTGCCAGTGCCACGGCGACAGACAGGCGATTTCGGCGAGCCTGGCGAGATCGAGCTCCTCGTCGAGGTGGTCGTGAATATAGGCGCTGACCCGCATGAGGCGTTGCTGACAGGTCTGAAAATCCGGGGCGTTGTTCATCTCTTCTTTCCGTTTCCACTTGGCGGTATGGTTGAAGCACACGCCGGTTTGACAAATCTTGCGGAATTGTTCGGCGTACCGGAAATCGTTACGCTGGCCTTGCCAGCGGTAACAGGTTTGCTAAACATACACCGATCATCCCCTCCCCGCGCAAGGTTGCCAGGCCATGCCCACCCGTCTCGTTCCCAAAACCGTCAGCGTCCTGAAGGAGGGCTATGGCCTTTCCCGGCTGAAGGCCGACACCATTGCCGGCCTCACCGTTGCCATCGTCGCCCTGCCGCTCTCCATGGCCATTGCGATTGCCTGCGGCGTCTCCCCCGATCGCGGACTTTACGCGGCGATCATCGGCGGCTTCTTCGTCTCGCTCTTCGGCGGCAGCCGGCACCAGATCGGCGGACCTGCCGGCGCTTTCATCGTACTGGTGGCGGCGTCCGTGGAACGCCACGGCGTCGACGGGCTGATGCTGGCGGTGATCCTCTCCGGCCTGATCATGATCGCAGCCGGCTATCTGAGGCTCGGCGCCTATATCCGCTTCATCCCCTACCCCGTGACGGTCGGCTTTACCGCGGGCATCGCCATCATCATCTTCGCCAGCCAGCTTTCGGCCATTCTCGGCCTTGACCTGCCGGAAAAGGAGCCGGGCCCCTTCGCCGACAAGATTGCCTATCTGGCGCGGTTCGTCGGCACGACCAATGTCGCAGCGCTTGCGATCGCCATCGGCACCATCGCCCTGATCATCGCGCTCCGAAAGGTCAGGCCCGGCTGGCCCGGCATGCTGATCGCCGTTGCCGTCGCGACGCTGGCCGCAACCCTTCTGAACCTTCCGGTGGAAACCATCGGCAGCCAGTTCGGCGGACTGCCGCGCGGTCTGCAGGCGCCTGCGGTCCCGACGCTCTCGCTCGAAAAGGTCATCTCGGTCCTGCCGGACGCCTTCGCCTTCGCGCTTTTGGGGTCCATCGAATCGCTGCTGTCCGCCGTCGTCGCCGACGGCATGACCGGGCGACGCCACCGCTCGAACATGGAGCTGATCGGCCAGGGCATCGCCAACATCGCCTCCGGCCTGTTCGGCGGCATCTCGGTCACCGGCACGATCGCCCGCACGGCGACCAATGTGCGCGCCGGCGCCACCAGCCCGTTTTCGGGCATGCTGCACGCTCTCTTCCTGCTGGTCTTCATGCTGGTCGCGGCGCCCCTTGCCCGCTTCATTCCGCTTGCAGCCCTTTCGGGCGTCCTGGCGGTCGTCGCCTGGAGCATGGTCGAAAAACCGGCAATCCGGGCCCTCTTCAGGAGTTCGCGCGGCGATGCGGTGATCCTCACCGTGACGTTGCTGCTCGTCGTCTTCCGCGATCTGACCGAAGGCATTGTCGCGGGCTTTGCGCTGGGCGCCGTGCTCTTCATCGACCGCATGGGCCGCAATGTCGCCGTCAGTCCCTATGACGACTACAATGCCAAAAGCGAGCACCCGATCGCCAACACCGACCCCGACACGATCGTGTACCGCATTTCCGGCGCCTTCTTTTTCGGCGCGGCCTCCACCGTCGGCTCGGTTCTGGACCGCATCGCCGACCGGGCGAAGAACTTCGTACTTGACCTTTCGGACGTCTCCTACATGGATTCCTCGGCCGCGAACGTGCTCGAAAGCACGGTCCGTCGGGCGCGGGCGCGCAATGTCCGCGTCCTCCTCACGGGCGTCGCGCCGCCGGTGAAAGCCATCCTTGTCGCCCATCACATCGACGAAAACCACGTCACCTACAGCGCCGACCTCGATGCCGCCGCCGCGCTGATTGCGGCGGATGTGGACAGGCCGGGCGAAAACCGTTGATCCACACCTCTCTTGCGACCGAAACATAAACCGAACACGAGACGAAAAACCGTTATATTTCAATGTTTCGAGGGGGATTGAAAAAAGAGAACAAATGGAGTACGAATAGGTAAATCAGGGCCTCACCTAGGCGGC
Organism: Martelella sp.; assembly: GCF_984369615.1. Taxonomy (NCBI): domain Bacteria; kingdom Pseudomonadati; phylum Pseudomonadota; class Alphaproteobacteria; order Hyphomicrobiales; family Aurantimonadaceae; genus Martelella; species Martelella sp. The sequence continues at coordinate 2,164 of NZ_CFHTCS010000493.1, forward strand.
GGGCGAAACAAGGGATAAAGTCGATGGCACAGAATTCACTCAAACTCGTTGAGGAAAAATCCGTGAACAAGAGCAAAGCGCTGGAAGCAGCACTTTCCCAGATCGAACGCTCGTTCGGCAAGGGCTCGATCATGAAGCTTGGCGCCAATGACAGCGTCGTCGAGATCGAGACCGTCTCGACCGGCTCGCTGGGCCTCGACATCGCCCTTGGCATCGGCGGCCTGCCGCGCGGCCGCATCGTCGAAATCTACGGACCGGAAAGCTCCGGCAAGACCACGCTGGCGCTGCAGACCATCGCCGAGGCGCAGAAGGGTGGCGGCACCTGCGGCTTCATCGACGCCGAGCACGCGCTCGACCCGATCTATGCCCGCAAGCTTGGCGTCGACCTGCATGACCTTTTGATC
>NZ_CFHTCS010000494.1:0-2559 GCF_984369615.1 Martelella sp.
GACTGGCTTCACAATCTCGCGCTGCTGAAGCCCACGCCATACCGGCCTTGGCGGCATGCGATCCGCCTCTCGCTCGGCACCGGCCTGCCGCTGCTGCTCGGAGAACTGACCGGCCATCAGGGCCCAATGCTCTATGTGGCGCTGGGCGGCTTCCTTGCCGCCGTCACCGTTCGGCTCGACCCCTATCGTGAACGGTTCCGGCAATTGGGCATTTCCGCGCTGATCGGCGCGACCGGCTGCCTGATCGGGCCGGAGGTTGGCGGGCACGGGCTTGTGACGATCGGGCTCTTGATGCTTGTCGGCCTGATCTCAGGCCTCATGAGCGGCTATGGCGCGGCCTTTTCCACCGGCGCGCTCAACATGCTGGTGCTCGCCGTGGTCAACGCCCATGCGCCCTCGGCCGTACCGTCGTGGCTGGTGTTCGTGAACTTCCTCGCCGGCGCCGCCTTTGTCGCCTTTATGCTCGGGATCGGCGCACTGTTCGAACGCGACAGACCCGAACGGCGCATGCTGTCCGACATTGTCGGCCTGCTCGCAGAGCTAGCCCGTTTATCGGACGCCGTCGGCAAGGCTCCGACGCCGGAAAACCGGCTGCGCATGATCGACACGCGACGAAAACTGACGGATGCCACCAAGACCGCCTATGCGACGCTGATCGAAAAACGCAGCCACGGCCGCGCCCGCACCCGCTCCGTGCTGCGAACCGCCGCCATTCTTTCGCTGGTCAACCAGCTTTCCCTGGCGATCATCACCGCGCGCGGAAACGGCGGCCTGACGCCGACGGCTGAACAGCTCGACGCCATGGCCCGCGCTTACATGGCGCGCGCCAGACAACCACCGCAAGCGCCTAGCGAAGAGGGCCAGGGCGACGAGCCCAGGCACCTTGCCGACCGTCTCGCCGCCGCCATGTGGCCGGCCGCGTCCGCCCGCGAGGTTCCGGAAGAGGCCGAACAGGAAAAAACGGACGACGCAGTATTTTCCGCAGGTCTTGGCACCCGCCTTGCCCGCCGTCTTGTTCTCGGCCGCGAGGTCGTGGTCTCCGCGCTCAGACTTTCCCTGTGCATGGGCCTTGCCGTGGCCGTCGGCCGCCTGATCCCCGGCGATCACTCCTACTGGCTGCCGATGACGGTCGCAATCGTGCTGAAACCCGATTTCGGCTCGGTCTTCCTGCGCGCCATCCATCGCAGCCTCGGCACGCTTGTCGGGGTGGGCATCGCCCTTGCCATCGGGGCGCTGGTGCCGCGCGGGGTCGCGCTCGTTCCGGTTATCATGGTCCTCAGCGCCATCATCCCCTTTGCCGGCCTGCGCAGCTATGCGGTGATGGTGAGCTTTCTCACCCCCGTCATCCTGCTGATGATCGCCATGGTGGCGCCGGGCCCGGCTGAGAGTTACGACATTCAGAGGCTCGCCGACACGCTGGCCGGTTCGGCGATCGCGCTCGTCTTCGGCTATCTGATCTGGCCACGCTCGCAGGAGGAAAATCTTGAAAAGGCCTTCTCGGCGGCCATGGAAAAGGTCGGCGCCTATCTGGCTGCGGCAACGGCTGCAAAGCCCGATGATGAGGCCGGACTTGCGAAGATGCGCCAGACGCTCACCAATCGCGCATTCGCCGTCTCGCGGGCGCTGTCCGACCTGCGCACCGTTCTGGGGCGTCTGGTCGCCGAACCGCCGCCGGCCGGACGCGAGGCGGCCGCCTGGTTTCCTGCCATCGCCGGTGCGGAGCGGCTTTCCGATGCCATCACCGTCTATGCCGAGGGCCGCAGGCTCGGCGATCCGCCGCCCGACAAGGACCGCGCGGCCAGGGCGGAAGAGGCGCTTTCGGCGATCACCGGCGGCGACGCGGCCGGACACAGGCCGGGCGGCCGCGAAAAGGACGACCGTTTCGGCGATGTCGAGGCCGAGATCGCCTGGATCCGGACCTATCTCAGACGTCGCCCGGGCCGAAAGCCTGTTCAGCCGTCCTCTGCCGACCCGACTTTAAGATAGGATTGCGGCGGCACTCCGAAACCGCGCCCGAAGGCGGCAACAAAGGCGCTGGCGCTGCGATAACCGAGCAGACCGGCGATCTCGACGCTGCTCTTGCCGTGGCTCAGGTGATTGACGGCCTCCATCAGCCGCAGCCGGTTGCGCCATTCGGAAAAACTGAGGCCCGTCTCACGCTTGAACAAGACGTTCCAGCGTGCGGGCGCCGGCGCCGGCGAAGCGCGCCAGTTCCTCCAGATTGGCGCGGTCGTCCGGCCGCTCGAGCAGCCGGTTGGTCACCCGTGCAAGGCGCGGATCGCTGCCGGCAGGCAGGCTGAGCGGCGCCGTCGGCAGAACGGCCAGTTCGTCAATGATGACGCCGGAGAGCCGCGAGAGGCGCTCCCGGTTTCCCGTCGGGCCGAGGGCGCGGAACCGCAGGAGGAGCTGACGCATGAGCGGCGTCATATAGAGCACCTCGCAATGCAAGCCGCGAAGGTTTGTCACCGAAGGGTCGATGTAGATAAAACAGGCCGAGACGTCGGTCTCCATAACCACTTCATGGGTAATATTGCCGGGGATCCACACCGCGTGGCTGGT
>NZ_CFHTCS010000495.1:0-2549 GCF_984369615.1 Martelella sp.
CAAGGAACTCGGAATCGATCTGAAGACCTTTGCGGGCAAGATCGACGGCGACCATGAAACCCAGGTTCAGGCTGTCGAAACCTGCATTGCCGACGGCGCCAAGGGCATACTGATCACGCCGTCCGACAGTTCGGCGATTGTCCCCTCGGTCGAGCAGGCCCGCAATGCCGGCATCCTCGTCATCGCGCTCGATACCTCGCTGGAACCGATCGACGCAGCCGACGCGACTTTCGCCACCGACAACTTCAAGGCCGGTGAACTGATCGGCGCCTGGGCCGCCGCAAGGCTCGGCGACGAAGCCGCCAATGCCCGGATCGCCATGCTCGACCTCGGCGTCAGCCAGCCTTCCGTCGATGTCATGCGCGACCAGGGCTTCCTGAAGGGCTTCGGCATCGATCTGGGCGATCCGGGCCGCTGGGGAGACGAGACCGATCCGCGCATCGTCGGCAACGATGTCACGGCCGGCAATGAAGAGGGCGGACAGCGCGCCATGGAAAACCTGCTCGCCAAGGACCCGATGATCAACGTCGTCTACACGATCAACGAGCCGGCCGCGGCCGGCGCCTATCAGGCGCTGAAATCCATCGGCCGGGAAAACGACGTCATGATCGTCTCTGTCGATGGCGGTTGCCCCGGCGTTCAGAACGTCGCCGACGGCGTCATCGGCGCCACGTCGCAGCAATATCCGCTGCTGATGGCCTCGAAAGGCATTGAGGCAATCGCCGCGTTTGCCGCCGACGGAACCAAGCCGATGCTGACCGAGGGCAAGAATTTCTACGATACCGGCGTCACCCTGGTGACCGATCATCCGGTTGACGGCGTGGAGTCGATCTCCGCCGAAGAGGGCATGAAGCTCTGCTGGGGCTGATGCAAATAGTCCTGAACCTTTCGGAGAGGCCGTAAACCGGCCTCCCCTTTTCACGAGAACCAGGCTGACGGGACGGACCGTCCGGGCCGGCGCCTGGAGAAATATCAGAGTGAGGACCATGCAAGAACCCTCGGCACACCAGGATGACTACGAATCCTCGCTGGCGCAAAGCCCCGCGAAGGTCGCTGAATTCGCGCAGGAACCGGAGTGGCTGATCGACAAGATCCAGCATGCCCTGCACAAGACGCCGGCACTGGTGCCGCTGATTGTGCTCTTGCTGTCGATCGCGGTCTTCGGCGCATTGCTGGGCTCGAAATTCTTCTCGCCTTTTGCTCTGACGCTGATCCTGCAGCAGGTCCAGATCATCGGCATTGTCGCGGCGGCGCAAAGTCTCGTCATCCTGACTGCGGGCATCGATCTCTCCGTCGGCGCGATCATGGTTCTGAGTTCCGTCATCATGGGACAGTTCACGTTCCGCTACGGTCTTCCGCCCAGCGTGGCGATTGTCTGCGGGCTTGCCTGCGGCGCGGCGGTCGGGTTCATCAACGGGTTTCTGGTCGCGCGCGTCAAACTGCCGCCCTTCATCGTCACGCTCGGCATGTGGCAAATCGCGCTGGCGACGAATTTTCTCTACTCGGCCAACGAGACCATAAGGGCACAGGAGATCGAGGCCAACGCCCCGCTTCTGCAATTCTTCGGCAACAAGATCGCACTGGGCGGAGCCGTCTTCACCTATGGCGTGATCTTCATGATCGTCCTGGTGATGGTGCTTGCCTATGTCCTGCGTCAGACGGCCTGGGGCCGCCATGTCTACGCCGTCGGCGACGATCCCGAAGCCGCGGAACTCGCCGGCGTCAACGTCAGGCGCACGTTGATCTCGGTCTATGTCCTTTCCGGCCTCATTTGCGCCTTTGCCGGCTGGGCCCTGATCGGGCGGATCGGCTCGGTTTCGCCAACCTCGGGCCAGTTGAGCAATATCGAATCCATCACCGCCGTGGTGATCGGCGGCATTTCACTCTTCGGCGGGCGCGGCTCGGTGCTCGGCACGCTGTTCGGCGCGCTGATCGTCGGCGTCTTCACGCTCGGCCTCAGGCTGATGGGCGCGGATGCCCAATGGACCTATCTGTTGATCGGCCTGCTGATCATCGCCGCCGTTGCCCTAGATCAGTGGATCAGAAAGGTATCACTATGACCGAACCGCTTCTGAAGGCCCGCAATCTCGTCAAGCGCTACGGCAAGGTGACGGCGCTCGATCACTGCGATTTCGATCTCATGCCGGGAGAAATCCTGGCGGTGATCGGCGACAACGGCGCCGGCAAGTCGACGCTGATCAAGGCGATTTCCGGCGCCGTGCTTCCGGACTCCGGCGAGATCCACATGGATGGCCGGCGCCTCAACTTCGCCTCGCCCAACGATGCCCGCGGGGCCGGCATCGAAACGGTCTACCAGACGCTTGCGATGTCGCCGGCCTTGTCGATCGCCGACAATATGTTCATGGGGCGCGAATTGCGTAAACCCGGCTTCATGGGCAAGGTGTTCCGCCAGCTCGACCGACCGGAAATGGAACGGATCGCCCGCGAAAAGCTGAACGATCTCGGCCTGATGACCATTCAGAACATCAATCAGGCGGTGGAAACGCTCTCGGGCGGGCAGCGGCAGGGGGTCGCGGTGGCGCGGGCGG
>NZ_CFHTCS010000496.1:0-2539 GCF_984369615.1 Martelella sp.
GGTTCTGCACGGCATAGCCAATGCCCATGGCCGGCAGCAGCAGCGAGGCGGTGGAAAGCGTGGTCCACAGCCTGCCGCCGAAGATCGGCACCATGAAGGAATAAAAGATCCTGAGTGTCGCGCCCGAAAGCCCCGGCAGCGCGGCCAGCCAGAAGAGCTGAGCATCGGTGAAATCGAAGCCGATCGCGGGAAGCCGCGCGACGACGACCGACCAGACCATCCAGACCGAAAAGGCCAGAAGCAGCGCGGGAATGGAGATCCACAGATTGCGCTTGGCGATCTTGCGTCCGGTCTGTTCCCAGAAGGTTGCGTCTTCCGGGTTCCATTCGGTGAGCGTCGCGGCGGATGTCTTCGGCGTCATGCCCTCGAATTCCGGCAGTTCCGGCAGGGTGTCGTCACCCGCCCGGTTGCGGCGCTCCATCTGACGGATGGAAAGATGCATCCAGGTCAGGGCGACCAACACCAGCAGGAACAGGAAGGCGAAGCAGGTGGTGTAGACCCCGGTCAGATCCAGGAGCGTGCCGAAGACGATCGGCAGAACGAAGCCGCCGAGACCGCCGATCATCCCGACGAGACCGCCGACCGAGCCGACATTGTCGGGATAATAGACCGGGATATGCTTGTAGACCGCCGCCTTGCCGAGGCTCATGAAGAAACCGAGACAGAAGATCATCAGCACGAAGGCGCCGAAGCTCATCGCGGTCGAGAAGATGATGTCGCCGCCCTTGGCATGGATCGTGTAGCTGGTCGGCGGGTAGGACAGCATGAACAGCAGAAGCAGCGCAAAGCCGAAGGTCCAGTACATCACCGAGCGCGCGCCGAACCGGTCGGCGAGATGCCCGCCATAGGCGCGGAACAGGCTGGCCGAGAGCGAGAAGGCGGCCGCCGCCATGCCCGCGGTGCGGATATCGACGCCGTAGACATCGACGAGGTAATGCGGCAGCCACAGCGCCAGCGCGACGAAGGCGCCGAAGACGAAGAAATAGTAGAGCGAGAAGCGCCAGACCTGCAGGTTCTTCAGCGGCGCGAGCTGGGCCGCGACCGTGGTCGCCTTCGCGCCGGAGAGGCGGCGGGCCTCGAACACCGGATCATGTTTGGAAAACACGAAGAAGATGACGGCGATGGCGGCAAGCGCGAAGGCCCAGACATTGGCCACCGCCTGCCAGCCGAAGGCCACCATGACGAAAGGCGCGCCGAATTTCGTCACCGCCGCGCCGACATTGCCGGCGCCGAAAATGCCGAGCGCGGTGCCCTGCTTTTCCGGCGGATACCAGTGCGAGACATAGGTGACGCCAACCGCAAAGGAGCCGCCGGCAAGGCCGACGCCAAGGGCGGCGAGCAGAAACAGCGGATAGGTCGTGGCGCTGGTCAGGAGAAAGGTCGCCGCGGCGGCCAGCAGCATCTGCAACGGAAACACCAGCCGCCCGCCATACTGCTCGGTCCAGATGCCGAGCATCAGCCGCGTCAGCGAGCCGGTGAGAACCGGCGTTGCCACCAGAATGCCGAACTGGGTTTCGGAGAGGCCGAGTTCACTTTTGATCTCGACCCCGATGATGGCGAAGATCGTCCAGACCGCGAAACAGACCGTGAAGGCCACAGTGCTGAGACCGAGCGCCCGGCGCTGATCGCTTCGCGAAACACCGTCAACTGCAGACATGAAATGCCCCCTAAGGCTCGAGCGGAAGGCCGCTCATTGGAAACTGTGCCTGAGAGCTAGAAGGCTTTGTAGCCCTGCGAAGTTGACCTAAGTCAAGGTTGACGGGTGGCGCGGAACAAACAAGAATTGCATGTGAAATTGCCTCCCTGTGCAGACATCATCGTCAAACCAGGCTGTTGCGGATGCCGGGTGATGCTGCTAAATTTATCAATTGAAGATACGAAAAAAATCAAGGCAAAGTGATGCGGTCATCCGATTTGCCCCAGGTGCGGGCGCTCGGCCTGTTCAACAGCATGGGCGAGGAGAACTTCGAGGCGCTTATGCAGGCGGCCTATCTCCAGACCTTTCCGCCGCAGCTCGATCTGGTGCATGAGGGCGATCCGGCTGATTTCCTCTATGTCGTGATCGAAGGCTGCGTCGAGCTTTACGCGAATGCCAACCGCCGCGAGGCGACGATGGCGATGGTGCATCCGATCAGCGCCTTCATCCTGGCCGCCGTCTTGAAGGATGCGGTCTATCTGATGTCGGCACGCACGCGGGCGCGCTCGAAAATCCTTCTGATCCCCTCGGAAAACGTCCGCTCGATCTTCGAGCTCGATGACGCCTTCGCAAGGGCCATGGTGCTGGAAATGGCCGGCAGCTATCGCTACGTCATCAAGGAGCACAAGGGGCTCAAACTGCGCAGTTCCGTCGAACGGTTGGCGAACACGCTGCTGCGCCAGGACCATGAATTCGGCAATGGCACCGGCACATTCGACCTGCCCTATGACAAGCGCACGCTCGCCTCGCTGCTCGGCATGACGCCGGAAAACCTGTCACGCGCCTTCAACACGCTGAAGCCCTACGGCGTCGAGGTCGACGGAACGTCGATCCGGCTTACCG
>NZ_CFHTCS010000497.1:0-2530 GCF_984369615.1 Martelella sp.
GAGATCGGTAAAGACGATTTTCATGGTCGGACCTTTCAAGCCATCGTGCTTCCGGATTGCCGGCCGGCGTGCATGCGCCGCCCGACGCTCTTAACGCTTGCCGCGGCCGGTTTGTTGCCGCTCGGGCCGCATTTTTCAGCTTTTGGGCGTCTTTCCCAGATGCTGGCGGGCGGCATAGAGCGCGATCGCCGAGGCGTTGGAGACGTTGAGCGATTTGATGACGCCCGGCATGTCGAGGCGGGCGAGCGCCGTCACCGTTTCCCGGGTCTTCTGGCGAAGCCCCTTGCCTTCCGCGCCCAGCACCAGCGCGACCTTGCCGCCGGCAAAGGTTTCCTCAAGCGGGGCGGGCCCCTCCGAATCAAGCCCGATCGAGGCAAAGCCCATGGCATGCAGCTCATCGAGCGCCTTGGCGAGATTGGTGATCTGGATATAGGGGATATGCTCCAGCGCGCCGGAGGCCGATTTGGCGAGCACGCCCGATTCGGCCGGGCTATGGCGCATGGTGGTGATCACCGCGCCGGCGGAAAAGGCGACGGCCGAACGCAGGATCGCGCCGACATTGTGCGGATCGGTCACCTGATCGAGCACGAGCAGCAGCGGGCTGTCATTCAGCGCATCGAGACGCCTGACCGGAAGCGCCAGCGTCTTCAGCATCACCCCCTGATGGATGGCGTCCTCGCCGAGAATATCGTCGATCTCGCGCGGGCGCACGATCTCGACGGGGAGGCTCTCCGGCAGCGCCAGCCCATCGGTCAGCCGGGCAAGGGCGTTCTGCGTCACCTTCAACGAGATCAGCTTGCGCTCGGGGTTTTCAATGGCCGCGCGGACGGTGTGCAGGCCGTAAAGCAGCACCTCGTCGCCGCTGACGGGCAGCGGGCCGGCCGGTCCGCGCTTGCCCTGTCGGGCCGGGGCAGGGGGCAGATCGCCGCGCGCACGCTTGTTGTCGCGGTGGGCGCGTCGGAGCTTGGCGTAATGGGCGTCCCTGGGGGAGCCGTTCTGGTCATCTTTTTTGCTCATGCGCCCGTTATAAGGCCCGCCGCGGCCTCAGGCTAGGCCATTCCGGCGCAAGAACGGGGAAAGCGCGCGGTCCGGCATGCGGCTGTGATTTTTCTGTCATTTTTTTCTGCCGCGCCGTGTTGACAGAGCGGGGCGGGCCGGTCATATACGCGGCGCAGATCGACATCGCCAAAGCCAACGGGCAGCGGCGAACGATCCAAGGCATGACTGCCGTCCAGGCTGGTACTGGAGGAGTGCGTGAGTGGTTAAAACGGACGGACTGTAAATCCGTTGACTTAGTCTACGTTGGTTCGAATCCAACCTCCTCCACCACCGGCGCCTGACGTTTGCGCGGGTATAGCTCAATGGTAGAGCAGCAGCCTTCCAAGCTGAATATGCGGGTTCGATTCCCGCTACCCGCTCCAGGTTCCCACCTTCTTTTTGTTTCGGCGCGCGGCCGCTGGCTGCAGGGACCGCGATTTCGGCCTCGGGTCATCGTCCCGCCTACCGCATGACAGCGAGGCGCGGATGGCTTAATCTTCCGACGGCAGATTAACGCGCCGAGAGACGACATCGCATGAACATCAAGCAGCTCGAAGTCTTCCGTGCGGTGCTCTCGACCGGTTCGACGATGAGCGCGGCCAGGAGCACCGGTCTCAGCCAGTCGGGCGTCAGCCGTCTCATCCAGCAGCTCGAATCCGATCTCGACCTGACGCTGTTTCAGCGCGTCAAGGGGCGGCTGGTGCCGACGCCCGAGGCGCGGACGCTGGAAGAGGAGGCGAAGACCGTGCTTCTCAACCTGGCCCGTTTCAGCCAGATTGCCGATGAAATCCGCACCGGCGCGTCGGAGACGGAGGTCGTCCGCATCGGCCTGCCCAGCAGCATGTGGGAGAACTTCGCCCCCGCCATGCTGAAGGACTACCGGGACGGCTTTCCCGGCGTCAGGGTCGAGACCTTCTTCGAGACGACCATGACCATCCAGCGGATGATCGACCAGCGGGTGATCGATTTCGGCTTTCTGCGCCATGAGGGCGAAATCGGACCGGGCATTCGCCTCGAGATCGTCGCTGAGGGCCGCAGCGTCGCCGTCATGCACCGCGACCACCGGCTGGCCGCGCGCGATGTCATCCGGCCCGAGGACCTGCGCGGCGAGCCGCTGATCATGCTCGGCCGGCTGCGCGCACACCGGGTGATGCTCGACCGGCTGTTGCAGAACGAGGCCGTCCGCCCAGACGTGCGCATCGAAACCCATTCCAACTCCTCCGCCTGCGCCTATGCCGCCGAGGGGCTGGGGATCGCGCTTGCCAGCAGTTTCTATGCCAATCTCTACAGGCACCTGCCCGTGGTGCAGCGGGTCTTCGAGCCGAAGCTGACGCAGCGCTTCGGGATCGCGTCGGCCGAGGGCGTGCCGATGTCGCTTGCCGCCAAAGGGCTGATGGCGGCGCTCAAGCGCCAGATCGAGCGCTCGCAGGTGGACGACTAGAGCGCCGTGCGTCCATTCGGACGCACAAAGGACGCTCTAACCTATTGAATC
>NZ_CFHTCS010000498.1:0-2522 GCF_984369615.1 Martelella sp.
AGATGATAGTCCGTCAGCATCAGCGGCAGGTCGGCATTGCCGTTCTTCAGCGTGATCACCAGATCGCCGCCGCTTTCCTCGATGGTCTCGATCTCCTCGAGAAGGCCGAGGGCCGCGGAGGTGGAATCCTTGTCGGAATGGCGGCGGAGCGTCTGCACGGCGTCGTTGACGGTGAACGGCGTGCCGTCATGAAAGCGCACATCCTTGCGCAGCTTGAAGGTCCAGGCCTTCGCATCGTCGGACGAGGTCCAGCTTTCGGCAAGGCTCGGCAGTGCTTCGCCGGATACCGGATCGGTGGTCACCAGCCGGTCGCCCCATGTGAAGCCGACCAGGAACATGGTGCTGCCGGCATAGGTGCCGGGATCGAGAATATCGGTCGTCTGGCCGCCGTCGAGGCCGAGCACGAGGTGGCCGCCGCGCTGCGGCTCGTCGGCCGCAAGGCTCTCGCGCGGGATCAGCAGGCCGGAAGCGGTGGCCGCAAATCCGGCCGCGGCCGCGGAGGCGAGAAAGGCGCGACGGTTGAGGCCGGTCTGCGGAATGGCTGATTTCGTGTTTTTCATATGGTTTCCCCTGACTGTTTTAGCATTGCACATATCGACCGCGTCGCGCCGCGACTGCGGATGATCGCAAAGGCGATATCGAAATGCCTGAAGGCGCGATTGACGGGTCCGTCAAATTTCATGCGCAAAGGCATAAGCGGCTTGCGCAAGCCAGGCAACTTCGCGTATTGACGCACAGTGACGCTAATTGACGCTATGATGGCCGGCTTCGAAAACATTGAAATCCCAAAATAACAGTCTCTTTGCAGCCAATCTGCGATTTGCCTGCAATACCCGCCCGTCGATTACGGCAATCTGCCGCGAGATCGGCATCAACCGACAGCAGTTCAACCGTTATCTTGCCGCGCAAACGCGCCCTTCGCCCTATAATACGGGGAAGATCGCGCGGCATTTCAACCTCAAGCCGCAGGACTTCCTGCTGCCGGAAAAGCGCTTCCAGGACATACTCGGCACGCCTGCCGAGACCGTCGGACCGGATTTTCTGTTGCGGGAGGGGTTCCCCGGAAACCTGCCGGAGCTGCGTCAGTATACGGGCTATTACGAACTTTACCACAAAAGCCTGTCATGGCCGGGGAAAATCGTCCGAAGCTGTGCCAGGATCGAGGAGAAAAACGGCCAGATCACGGTCAAATCGATCGAGCGGATTTATGACCGGGACCAGGAGATTCGGCAGTTCTCGAAATATGTCGGACTGGCGGCCTACTGGCGTAACCGGCTTTTCATCGTCGAGCGCGGGGTGGGGGAACAATCCTTCCTGTGTCAGACGACGCTGATGCCGTTTGCCGAGCATCAGCGCACCTATCTGCGCGGGGTGACGACCGGTGTTTCCTGGCGTCAGGAAAACCTGCCCTATTCCACGCGGACCATCTGGCGCGTGGCCGGGCCGAACCCCGACAAGCGCAGACTGCTGGAAGGATGCGGCCTGTTCAATGAAAAATCGCCGAAACTGCCGCTCCCCGTCCGCCGCTATCTCAACAGCGAAGGTGAAAACCACACGCTTGTCGCAGCACGATAAAAGCCTTGCCGGGACCGGCGACCCGGAACGACTCGCCGGTTGCGACCGCGCTCGAAATCAGAAGGTGGGTCGACAGGACGGATGCCCCGTTTCGGCCGTGCGCAATGGCGCAAGCCTCTCGGAAACAGGCCACGTTCCGGACGGGAATTGTTCCGCCGGAACGTGGCCCTGCCTTCAGATCAGAACTTCACCTGCAGCCTTGCGTTGACGCCGTTGTAGCTGACGTCGTCGCCGAACTGGCCCTGGTAGGAAAGGCCGATCGTGGTGTTGGCCGACAGGTCGAAATCGAGACCGGCCTCGACCACGGCGGCGTCCTCGGCAACTGCGACGCCGGTGACGGTGAATGGCGTCGAGCCCGCAAAGGCCTGCGTGACGGACGGCGTGATATCGCCGAAGGCGTGACGCCAGCCGATCATGCCGCTTGCCTTTGCCTTTGTCTGGCCCAGCATGAAGTCGGACGAAACGCGCAGACCCACGGTGGTGAAGGTCGTGTCGGAGCTGCCGCTTGTCCCGTTCAGCGCCGCAGCGCCGCCGGTCTCGCTGTAGCCGTCGCTATCCAGATTGACATAGGCGAGGTTGGCGAACGGCTCCAGCTGAACGTCGGAGAGGTCGAACTGATAGCCGAGTTCTCCGAACGCCTGGAAGGTGCCCGCGTCATAGCTGCTGTCGAGCGCATTCGTAAGGCCCGGGATGAATACCGAACGGCTGGTGTCGATCTGGTACCACGTATAGGCGAGACCCGAGCGGAAACCGAGGTCACCCCATTGCGAACCGGCATAGAGGCCGAGCGAATAATTGTCGCTGGAACCCGACGTCGCGCGGTCGTCGCTGTCGAAGCTCGAATGGCTGTAGCCGGCAAGCGCGCCGACGCGCCAGGTTTCGGCAACCGGGATGTCGACGCCGACAAGCAGGCCGCCCGTCGCGCTGTCGAGGCCGGCGGCATTGGC
>NZ_CFHTCS010000499.1:0-2520 GCF_984369615.1 Martelella sp.
TTGAGCGACGCGGGGTTGTACGTGCCGGGCGCCGAGGCGCACAGCCCGTGCATCCCTGCGTTCTCGATGAAGCACGAGCGCTTGCCCCGCTGCTGCCTCGTGCTGCGGGCCGGCACCGTGCCGAGCTGGGGGCAGGTGCTCCCCTCCTCGTACTCGTCGTCGAGCGCGATGCCACCCGCCGCCTCGATCTCATTCCTCGTTGCGTCCGGGATGGTCGGCCACATGGACATGCACGACCTTGTCGAGATTGCCAGCGAGAACCGTCTCGATCGGCTCCTCCATGACGGCGGCATGGTAAAGGTCGTAGAGAAGGCCGATCTCGTCGCGGTTGACCGCCTCGACGATCTCGAAACCCTCGGCCGTGGAATGAAGGAAATAGCCGGGGTGGTCGACGATCGTGTTCAGCGGCTCGATCCCGAGCCGGACGCCGCTGCCGATCAGGACGTCGGCGGCGTCCGAGAAGGTCTCGATCAGCGCGGCCTTCTGGTCTCTCCTTGGGATTTGCGGCAGGTCATTGCCGGTCTGTGCGATCAGAACCGGGGCTTCCAGCCGGTTGGCGACCTCGACCGAACGCTTCAGGCCGTCAAGCCATTCGGTCCTGTTGACCGGATCGGTGATTGCGATCAGCGGTTCGGCGACGAGGCCCGCAACCGCCATGTCGCAGGCCTTTGCCGCGCGGGCGATGGCTTCGACATCCTTGTTCGACCAGAGCCAGAACTCGAAGGCCGTAAAGCCGGCGGCCGCAGCGCGTTCGATGCGCGACGTGAAGCTGTCGCCCGGCTCGGCGAACAGCCATTCGAGGCAGGGCGAAAATTCAGGCTGCGGCATAGGGTTTCCTCACGTCGCCGGGTGCCAGCCGCGGTCCGACAGCGGCCGGTCCGGGGCCTCGATGGTGATGAAGCTTGCAAGTTCGGGTCCGAAGGTCGGCAGCGCCATCGGGCAGGAGACGCCCGGCAGGACGCGGACGTCGAAGAGCTCCTTGATGCCACCCTCGATCCTCAGCCATTCGACGATATCGCCGTTTTCCGTGTTGACGATCTGCAGCCCGCACCAGGCTTCGGCGCGGCGTTTTTCCAGCTCGTCCTGAAGGTTTAGGCCGGAAAACACGCCTTCGCGGCGGGCGAGCGACAGGCCGACGATGGCATGCCCGTCATGGAAGGAGAGGCCGCGCAGGAAACCGGGGCAGAAGGCGACGCGTTCGCGCGTCCGGCTCTGAAGGTCGAGGCGAGTGAGGTAGCCATTGCCGGAATCGAGGAACCAGAGCGCATTCTTGTAGAGGCGCGGCGAATGCGGCATCGACACGCCCTCGGTGACGATCTCGTCGGTCTCGACATCGACGACGACGCCGCCGTCGCGGCGCTCGTTGCGCCAGCCGTCGACGATATCGGTGGTGGAAACCGAGGTGACGAAGCGCGGCACGCCGTTTTCCATGGCAAGGCCGTTGAGATGGCAGCGGTCCTCAGGCGCCAGTCGGGAGATGAAGGGCGGCCGCCAGACCGGCTTGAAGGAATGCACGACGCTGTCGGTCGCCAGGCAGGAATATTTGGTGTTGACGAACAGCAGCCTGCCGGCGGCATCGATGCCGAGCTCATGGACATCGAGATCGGCGACGGTCTGTCCGCGGCGCGGCACGTAGAGCCTGTCGAAGGCCTCGTTGGCGCGCTCGTGCGGGCCGAGCACGTTCTCGAACCGCCAGATCTGGGCGAGACCCGCCAGCAGCAGGCGCTGACTGTCGCCGATCAGCCCCATGGCGCGGATGAAATTGCGCTGGTGCAGCGACAGCGAGCCATCGGGCAGCACGCCGACCAGGAAGAGCTGGCCGGTCTGGTATGAGGTGAAGGCGAGCGCGCAGTTGTGGAGCGACAGCCACTGGCCAAAGCCGCGCGAACACGTCACCTGAGATTGGATTTCCGCCGGCGGCCTCGGCGCGGCGCCCGGCGCGTCGGATGCGGGAAGGGCGCTTTCGGAGGCGCTATTGACGGAGGGCTCGGCGTCTTCCGGGTTCGGTTCTCGGGGTTTGTCATTCATGGGCATGTTCCGACGCCTGCGTTTCTTGTTTGACCGCGCGGGCCTCGTCGACCCACACTGCGGCGCTCGACACTAGACATGAGGAACACCCCCGGAGCAAGCCGGATCGCCCCGCAAACGGCGCTCCGCGGCGCAAGGACGCCAGGTCTTTCGGCCCGCGGCGGCAATAATCCCGGAAAAAGTCCGCGCCATCCCGTTTTTGGGCAGCCTGGCGCCGCCGGCTTTCTCTGGCACTGGGGACGGAGACAGGAGCGCAGGACCGGCAAATCCGGCTCTCGCTCGGGCGCACCCATGTGCGTCAGTGAAGGCGCACGAACATCGAACCGGGCCGTCCGGCGTCCGGGGGCCGGCACAGGTAAGCCCGGCGCGGCGATGATTCGGTTGCAGACAAGGCGTTTTTCGCGGACAATGGCCCTGAATGCCGGTTGCGCGGTCCCTCCGCAGGTCTTCGGGCCTCGGGGCTTTTCTGCGGCGCCGTGTTGGCGGGGGGGG
>NZ_CFHTCS010000500.1:0-2516 GCF_984369615.1 Martelella sp.
CGATCAGTCGACTCGGCATGAACCGAGACAACCTCTTGAGGCTCCACATCTAGAGCGCCGTCCGTCATGGGCGGGGGTGGCGATAGACGAGCGTCGCAGGATGGGGGCGCTGCGCCGTTTCGTCGAGACTTGCGCCCAGTCGTTCGGCGAGCCTGATGGAGCGGCGGTTTTCCGGATCGATATAGCTGACGAAGCTTTGCTCCTCGCGCGCGGCAAAACCCCATTGCAGCATGGCAGCGGCGGCCTCCAGCGCATAGCCATGGCCCTCGGCGGCCTCGTAAAGAAACCAGCCAAGCTCCAGTTCGGGAAACAGCGGACCCTTGCACAGTGCGACCTGGCCGAGAACGGCGGCGTTGTCTTTGTCTTCGAGCATCAACGCGCCGTGCCCGAAGAGCTGCCATTGCGCGACATCGTTGCAGAAAAACGGCCAGGCTGTCTCGTCCGTGTGCGGGCCGCCCATGAATTGCGCGCGCGACGAGGCGAGAAAGGCAAGGTAGGCCGGCCAGTCGGCGAAGCGCGGCGCGCGCAGACGCAGTCGGTTCGTTTCAAGCGTGGGAATGACGGTCATGTGCTTTTGCAGGTTCATGCGGCATTGGCGGGCTTGAGTCGTTCCGTTTCGCGTTCGCGGTCCAGCGCCTCCATGATGTCCGCCTCCAGCCGGGCCTCAAGGGCGAGATCGGCGTCGGACGGGCGGCCGGCATCGTCGTTGGCGACCTTGCGGGCGCGCCGTCTGAGGGCGGCTGCCAGCCGGTCGCGGCCGCTGCGGCCTTTCGCCGTGCGGACGCTCTCTTCGGCCTCGATCTCGATGCTCTCCGGGATGAATGGCATATGGCGCTCCGCCGACAGCGGCAGGGCAAGGTCGCCGGTTGCAAGGCTCGTCGCCGGCAGGTCCGCCACGCGGGCTTCGGGCAGTTCGATGCTTGCAAGCGTGCCCCGGCCCGGCGCGGACTTGAGCACGAGCGCGCCCTGGTGCGCCTCGACCAACTGCCGGACGATCGAGAGACCGAGGCCGAAGCCTTCGACATGGTCCGCCGCCCGGCCGCGCGAGAAGGCATCCGTAGCTGCCGCAAGCGCCTCCTCGTCCATGCCGCAGCCGTAATCGCGCACGCTCAGATACTGCCCGCCCTCGGCCGTGTTGCCGGCCGAGACCAGAATGTCGGAGCCCTCGGGCGAGAACTTGATGGCGTTAGACAACAGGTTGATCAGCATCTGCTTGACGGCGCGGCCATCGGCTATGACCGGGGCGAGCCGCCCCCCGGCGTCGCAGTGGATCGAGATCGCCCGCGAGGCGGCCTCGGGTCCGACCATCGCCATCGACGCGTCGATGACATCGACCAGATAGACCGGCTGTTCGGTGAGCCGGTATCCGCCGGCCTCCAGACGGGAGAGATCGAGCACGCTGTCGATCATGTCGAGAAGATGGGTTCCGGAACTGTGGATGTCGGAGGCATATTCCTTGTAATAGGGGTTTTTCAGCGGTCCCATCATCTCTTCCTTCATGATTTCGGAAAAGCCGATGATGGCGTTGAGCGGCGTGCGCAGATCATGCGACATCGCCGCGAGAAAGGCCGCCTTGGCCTTGTTGGCGTCCTCGGCCGTCTGTGCAGCCGCTTCGGCCTTTTTCAGGCTTTCGGCAAGCTTTCGGTTCAGCGCGTCCTTTTCGCTTTCCTTCCTCTGCAAGGCCTGGTCGCCGGCGCCGAGCTGGTGGCTGAAATAGGCGATGAACACCATGACCACGGCAAGGGTCGACGCAAGGCCGATGTCGAAGGGCGCGCGCCCGAGATAGGCGATCGCGCCGAATGCCATCACGGCGGGCATGAAGACGTGCCAGGTCGTCTTCGGCAGCGCGACCGCGCCGAGCGCCAGCAGCGAGAGCGCGATGATCACCATCGCCCCTTTGAAGAAGGGGAAGGCCGCGCCGGTGCAGGCGCTGCAGTCGAGAAGCGCGGTCAGCGCCCAGGCGGCGCCCGCCAGCCAGTAGGCGCCGATGACGCGATTGTTCCATTTGGCAAGCGTTTCGGCATCCTTGCCCTCGCGCGCGGCGTTGCGGATGACGGCAAAGGCGACGCCGTGCAGGACGAGCGCCGTCAGCGCCCAGAGAGCAAAGACCATGTCCCTGCCGATATAAAGAAAGCCGACCGCGGTGATGACCAGCAGGATCGCAATGGCGGGAACGCCCTTTTCGACGACGGAAAGCGCATGACGGAAGGCTTCGACCGGCGGCGTTTGCGAAGCCGCGCCGGAAGCGGCCGGACCCAGCCCGGTCTCTGTGTCCTGAGGATCATGACGCTGTGTCGTGTCGCGTTTCATGTGGGCCTCGCTGAGGTTCGCCATCGCTAATCGTGGTTGTCGCTGTTAATGAACCTACGAACGAATTGTTAAGAAATACCTTCCGTAAAGGATTTGTTAGCCGTGTTTTTTAATCGGGTCGTAATCTTTGCCGCATTCGCCAACCCTTCCGCAGGCCCCCGGAGCGCCTGATGAGCGATACGGAAAGGCTTTCGCGCGCGATCCCA
>NZ_CFHTCS010000501.1:0-2514 GCF_984369615.1 Martelella sp.
ATCCAGCAGATGACCTTCGCCGACCAGGCTGCCGCCGAACAGGCGGCCCAGGCGCTTGAGGACCGCACAAAGACTTTCGACCAGCTTGTCTCCGAAGCCGGTCGCACGCCGGCCGACGTGACGCTCGGCATCTACGAGAAGGGCCAGTTCCCCGACCAGGCGATCGACGAGGCAGCCTTTGCCATTCCCGAGGCAGGCGGCGTCAGCGGCGTCGTGCAGGGCAATTTCGGTCCGGTCATCATACGCGTTACGGATATCGAGCCGGAAAGCACGACGCCGCTTGCCGATGTCGAGGACCAGATCCGCACGGAGCTTGCCGAACAGCAGGCCGCCGACGACATCCTCAACGTCGAGAACCAGTACGAGGACCAGCGCGCCGGCGGCGCCAGCATGGCCGAGGCCGCACAGAGCCTCGGTCTCGAAGCGGTTACGATCGATGCCATCGACGCCAACGGTCGTGATCCGAACGGCAACCCGATCGAAGACATTCCGCTGGGCACCGAGCTTGTCGGCGCGGCCTTCGAAAGCGATACGGGGCTTGAGAACCTGCCGCTGAACCTCGATGACGGCGGCGTTGTCTGGTACGAGGTCGAAGATATCACTCCGCCGCGCGATCGTACCTTCGATGAGGTCCGCAGCCAGGTCGAGACCGACTGGGCGGCCGAACAGCAGCGCGACGCGCTTGCGGCCAGGGCCGACGAGATGAAACAGCGCGTGGAGAACGGCGAAAGCCTGCAGCAGGTGGCCGACGATCTGGCCATTGACGTGCAGCAGAGCCCCTCGATCACGCGCAATTCGCAGAACAGCGACCTTGGCCCCGAGGCGATCGCCGCGGCCTTCAGCGGTCCGCTCGGGACCGTGGCCACCGCCCCGCGCGATGGCGGGACCGAGCAGATCGTGCTGTCGGTGGCAACCGTGGTCAATCCCTCCGATACGCTGGAAACCAGCGGTGACAACCAGGTCATCACCGCCATTGCGTCTTCGGCCGGAGACGATATCCTCGATGAAATGATCAACAAGCTGCAGAGCGAGTACGGCGTCTCGATCAACCAGACGCTCGCACAGCAGGCGGTGAACCTGCGATAAGCGAGAAAAGCCATGTCCGAACTGAAACCCTTCATCGCCAAGGTCGCCGACGGCCAGTCGCTTTCGAGCGAGGAATCCCGCCAGGCCTTCGATATCCTGATGTCGGGCGAGGCCACCCCGTCGCAGATCGGCGGCTTCCTGATGGCGCTCAGGGTCAAGGGCGAGACGGTCGACGAGATCGTCGGCGCCGTCACGACGATGCGCGCGAAGATGCTGCCGGTCAGGGCGCCGGTCCACGCGATCGATATCGTTGGCACGGGCGGCGACGGCGCGGGCACCTACAATATCTCGACGCTCGCGGCCATCGTGACGGCCGGCGCCGGAGTGACGGTGGCAAAGCATGGCAACCGGGCGCTGAGTTCGCGTTCGGGCACGGCCGACAGCCTGTCGGAACTCGGCGTGGAACTGGATACCGGTCCGGAAATCATCGAGGCCTGCCTCGAGGAAGCCGGCATCGGCTTCATGTTCGCGCAGAAGCATCATGCGGCCATGCGCCATGTCGGCCCGTCGCGGGTCGAACTTGGCACGCGGACGATCTTCAATCTTCTCGGCCCGCTTTCGAACCCGGCCGGCGTAAAGAGTCAGTTGCTCGGCGTGTTCGCGCCGCAATGGCTGGTGCCGCTTGCCGAGGTGCTGCGCGATCTCGGGTCCGAGACCGTATGGGTCGTGCACGGCGAGGGTCTCGACGAAATCACAACGACGGGTACGACCCGGATCGCCGAGCTTTCCGATGGCAAGATTCGCGAGTATTCGCTGACGCCGAAGGATTTCGGCGTGGAAGCTGCGACGCTCGACGCGCTTCGCGGCGGTGACGGCAAGGTGAACGCCGCGGCGCTCCGCAAGGTGCTTTCCGGCGAGCGCAACGCCTATCGCGACATTGCGCTCTGCAATGCGGCCGCTGCGCTGATGATTGCCGGGAAGGGCGAGACGCTTTCCGACGCGATGGCGATCGCCGCGCAATCGCTGGAAAGCGGCAATGCGGCGCTCGCGCTCGACCGGCTCGTTGCCGTCTCCAACCAGAAAAGCGAAGGCTGAGTGCCGCTGATGACCGATATCCTGCGAAAGATCGAGGCCTACAAGCGCGAAGAGATCGCCGCCGCCAAGGCGAAGGTTTCGCTCGACGACCTGAAGGCGCGCGCAGCCGACCAGGAAAAGCCGCGCGGCTTTCTGGCCGCACTCCGCCGGAAACAGAACGAGGGCCGTTTCGGCCTGATCGCCGAGATCAAGAAGGCAAGCCCCTCAAAAGGGCTGATCCGCCCGGATTTCGATCCGCCTGCCTTCGCCAGGGCCTATGAGGCGGGCGGCGCGGCCTGCCTTTCTGTGCTCACCGATACGCCGAGCTTCCAGGGCGCGCCCGAGTTTCTGGCCGCCGCCCGCAATGCCTGCGCCCTGCCAGCGCTGCGCAAGGATTTCATGTTCGAGCCCTAT
>NZ_CFHTCS010000502.1:0-2494 GCF_984369615.1 Martelella sp.
GCCCGACGCGGCCTTCGCCGAGTTTTGCGAGCGCTGCGAGGCGGAGATCCTGCCGGACGAAAACGGCGAGATCGTTTCGCTCGAAGCCATCAGGGCCCGCACCGCCGGACTTTATCGGGCAGCGCCCGCCGGCCGCGGCTGAGACGAATCGCAACCAGAAACCAGGCAAACGGGGAGGAGAACCCTTGTCCATCGATCTGAAGACGCTGAAACTGACGCCGCGCCGCCAGACATTCAGCCATATCGCCCGCCGCTTCGGCGAGGACCGTCCGGCGAGCCGCTACGAAGAGGGCATGCTGGACGTTCAGGCCACGGCGCATTTCCACTACCGGCCCTTCTGGGAGCCGGAGATGGAGCTTTACGATCCGCGCCGCACCGCCATCGTCATGGCCGACTGGTACGCGCTGCGCGATCCGCGCCAGTTCTATTACGCGACTTATAACATCTCCCGCGCCGGCATGCGCGAGGCGGCCCAGCACAATATCGACTTCGTCGAGAGGCGCCGCCTGCTCGACAAGATCGAGCCGGAATGGCGGCAAAAGGTGGAGGACTACCTCCTGCCGCTTCGACATGTCGCCTGGGGCGCCAATATGAACGCCACCCAGATCTGCGACCGCGGCTACGGCACGGCGGTGACGGCGCCGTCGATGTTTGCGGCCGGCGACCAGCTCGGCATCGCCCAATTGATCGGCCAGATCGGCATGGACATGGCCGGCGGCACGGGCGAGGCGCTCGACACGGCAAAGGGGAAATGGCTGGACGCCCAATATTGGCAGGGCATGCGCCGCCTGGTCGAAGATACGCTGGTGGTCAGGGACTGGTTCGAGCTGTTCGTGGCGCAGAACCTCGCCATCGACGGACTTCTCTACCCGCTGGTCTATACGGCCTTTGACGAGGAAGGCCAGAAGCACGGGGCAACCGCCGTCTCCATGGTGACCGAGTTCATGGTCGAATGGTTTGCCGACCAGAGCCGCTGGGCCGATGCGGTGATCCGCCGTGCCGCCGAGGAGAGCGATGCCAACACGCACCTTCTCGGGGAGTGGTACCGCTTCTGGCGCGACCGCACGGCCGAGGCGCTGGCGCCGCTTGCCGCGCATGTTCTGGGCGACGCCGGAAAGCCGGCGCTTGCCGACCTCGTTTCCGAGCTCGACGGCCGCGCCGGCCGCCTCGGCCTTGCCGCCTGAAGGAGAACCGACATGGCACAGCTCGTATCGATCACGCTTCAGGATACCAATGACGGCCGGATGATCGCCGACGCGATCCGGCAGGACAATCCGGGCGTGGAAACGCTTTCCATGCCCGGCGCGCTGAAGCTCGACCGCGCCGGCGACCTCGTCATCCGCGCCTCCACTGTTTCCGAGAAGCTCGGGCGCGAATGGGATCCGCAGGAAATTCACATGACCATGATTTCCATGGCCGGCAACCTGGACGAGGACGATGACTATTTCGCCCTCTCCTGGAACCGTTGAGAAGGGGAAAGACGACAATGGCAAAGAAACTCGGCCTCAAGCAGCGCTACGCGCTTCTCACCCGCGGCCTCGACTGGCAGACCACCTATCAGCCGATGGACAAGGTCTTCCCCGAGGCGACCTTCGAGGGCATCAAGATCCGCGACTGGGACAAGTGGCAGGACCCCTTCCGCCTCACCATGGACGCCTACTGGAAGTTCCAGTCGGAAAAGGAGCGCAAGCTCTACGCCGTGCTCGACAGCTTCGCCCAGAACAACGGCCAGCTCGGCCTTTCCGAGGCGCGCTATCTGAACGCGGTGAAACTGTTCCTGACCGGCGTCTCGCCGCTCGAATATCAGGCCCATCGCGGCTTCGCCCATGCCGGCCGCCAGCTTCCGGGCGTCGGCCCGCGCATTGCCGCGCAGATGCAGTCCCTCGACGAACTGCGCCACGCCCAGACGCAGATCCACACGATCTCGCACTACAACAAGTTCTTCGACGGCCTGCACGAATTCCCGCATATGCATGACCGGGTCTGGTACCTGTCCGTGCCGAAGTCCTTCTTCGACGACGCCCGCACCGCCGGCCCGTTCGAGTTCATGATCGCGATCGGCTTCGCCTTCGAATATGTGCTGACCAACCTGCTCTTCGTGCCCTTCATGTCGGGCGCGGCCTATAACGGCGACATGGCGACGGTGACCTTCGGGTTTTCCGCCCAGTCGGATGAAAGCCGGCACATGACGCTCGGCATCGAGGTGATCAAGTTCCTGCTGGAACAGCACCCCGACAACCTGCCGATCGTGCAGCGCTGGGTCGATAAGTGGTTCTGGCGCGGCTACAAGGTGCTGAGCCTCGTCGCCATGATGATGGACTACATGCTGCCCAAGCGCATCATGTCGTGGAAGGAGGCGTGGGAAATCTATTTCGTCCAGGCCGGCGGCGCGCTTTTCGAGGATCTCGCCCGCTACGGCCTGCGTCCGCCCAAATATCACGAGCAGGCAACGGCCGAGGCCGATCATCTGTCGCACCAGAACTGGTCGCCCTAC
>NZ_CFHTCS010000503.1:0-2483 GCF_984369615.1 Martelella sp.
CCATGTCGACATGGATGATCTTGCGGATGGGTGTGACAGCGTCATCCGTTTCGACCTCATGGTCTCTTTCCAAAACTGTCAGTTCATCCGGCGCGGCCATGACTGTCTCAAGTGCGTGATCCGGGACGACGTTAATCGTCTACGGGATTTTCAGACGGAGATCCCACGTTGCGGATGTTGGTGACCCCGCGATCGGCCTTGCCTTTGACGAAGGCCGGCGGCGTCGGCATGCCCCAGGTGGCACTGACGATTTCCCGTTTGCCATCGCCATCGACGCGAACGATCGGCGCCAGCGTGTTGGGATAGACATTGAGCGATGGCTCGTTCCACCCGGCCTTGTCGCTCATCGCCTTCGTGAACTCGACGACGGCATCCCGTGTCGTTGTCAGATTGTAGAGATTGCACAAATTCCTGTCCCCTCACCGCCACATTCCGCGCATCCGCGCACCGACATCGAGACGGACCTGTCGCGGGCCCGAGCTGCTCTGTTGCCCCGGCTTCGCCACCGGCCATGTCCTGTTGTCAAAATGCTGCAACAACATAGCGGGAATGAACCGGGTTCGCGAGGCATAGACATGCCTGTCGCCGGTCGAGGACTGCCCGTGCGTGAAGAAGCGCTGCGGCACGACAAGGTTCAAACTGTCCCGCGCCCGCGTCATGGCCACGTAAAGCAAACGCCGTTCCTCCTCGATATCGTCGGTCGTGCCGACGCCAAGATCGGAGGGAATGCAGCCGTCGACGGCATTGAGCACAAAGACCGAGCGCCATTCCTGCCCCTTCGCGGAATGGATGGTCGAAAGGATCAGATAGTCCTCATCAAGCAGCGGCACCCCGGCCTGGCCGGAGGTGGCGTCCGGCGGGTCGAGCGTCAGCTCGGTCAGGAACCGCTCCCGCGACGGATAGCCAGCGGCAATATCCTCAAGCTGCAGAAGATCGGCGCGGCGCATCTCGAAGTCTTCATGGATGCGCTCCAAATAGGGCTCATACCATGCCCGGATCCGGCCGATCTCGGCGGGCCACCCCATGTTTGCTTGCCGGAGATCCGTTACCAACGACACGAGACCCGGCCAGTCGGCCACCGCTCGTGAGGGCGCTGGCAGGGCTGCCAGTGTCTCGACCGGATCGGCGGTTTCCGCGATCGCATTCAGCGCATTTTGCGCCGAGACCGGGCCGACACCTGGCAAGAGCTGCATCAGCCGGAAGCCCGCCACACGATCGCGCATGTTCTGGGCAAACCGGAGTGCTGCCAGCATGTCCTTCACATGCGCGGAATCGAGGAATTTCAGTCCACCGAACTTCACGAACGGAATGTTGCGGCGGGTGAGCTCCACCTCCAGCGGCCCGCTATGGTGGCTCGCCCGAAACAGCACGGCTTGATCCTTCAGCCGCATGCCGCCCTCGCGATTGTCGAGGACCTCGTCGGCAATGAACCGCGCCTGATCACCCTCGTCGCGAACCGTCACCAGCCGGGGCTTTTCGGTTGAGGCGCGGTCGGTCCAGAGATCCTTGGTGTAGCGCTCATGGGCTAGACCGATGACGCCGTTGGCGGCGGCGAGGATCGGCTGCGTCGACCGGTAATTGCGATCGAGCGCGATCACGGCGGCCTTCGGCGAGAATTCATTCGGGAAATCGAGGATGTTGCGAACCGTGGCGGCCCGGAACGAATAGATCGACTGAGCGTCATCGCCCACAACCGTCAGGCCCCGCCCGCCAAGTTTGAGCGCCATCAGGATCGAGGATTGCAAGCGGTTGGTATCCTGATATTCGTCGACCAGGACATGATCCCAGCGTCCGCCGATCTCGGCAGCAAGCACCGGGTCGCCCATGGTCTGTGCCCAGTAGAGCAGCAGATCATCATAATCGAGGACATTCTGGACCTGCTTGGCCTCGACATAGGCCGAGAACAACTCTCTCAGTTCCTTTTCCCAGGCGGCACACCATGGGAAATTGGCCCTCAGGATTTCCGCGAGCGGCGCCTCGGCATTGACGGTGCGCGAATAGATCGAAAGGCAGGTGCCCTTGGCCGGAAACCGGTTTTCAGTCTTGGAGAAGCCAAGGTCATGGCGTGCAAGGTTCATCAGATCGGCCGAATCCTCGCGGTCATGGATGGTGAACTGCGGATCGAGACCAAGCTCGATCGCATATTCGCGCAACAGCCGGGCGCCGATCCCGTGGAAGGTGCCGGACCAAGCAAGCCCATCCGCCATGATCCCGGCCTTGTCGCCAAGAGCCTTTGCGCATATGCGTTCGACCCGCTTTCCCATTTCGGCTGCGGCACGGCGGGAAAAGGTCATCAGCAGGATCCTGCGCGGATCGGCTCCGGAGATGACGAGTTGCGCCACGCGATGGGCAAGCGTGTTGGTCTTTCCGGATCCCGCGCCCGCAATGATCAGCAGCGGTCCGCCGATGGCGCCATCAGGCAAATCCGTGCCATGCAGAACCGCGGCCCGCTGGTTGTCGTTCAATTTTTCGAGATGCGCCGC
>NZ_CFHTCS010000504.1:0-2464 GCF_984369615.1 Martelella sp.
GGATGTCAGAAAGCTCGAAGGCGATGCCGGGCGGGCAGCCGTCGATGACGCAGCCGAGCGCCGGGCCATGGCTTTCGCCCCAGGTGGTGACGCGGAAAAGATGTCCGTATGTGTTGTGCGACATGGTTTACCTCTGCCGTCGTTGCGCGGCTTCGCTCTATCGCAATTGCCGGATGAGGGGAAGCCTACTCGATCCAGCCGATCGTTCCGGCGGCCGGATCGATGCGCAAAACGGAATCCTGCGGGATCGGAAGCTCGGCGGCCTCGGCCGTCGAAACGCCGCCGACAATGCGGAAGAAGCTGCGGATCACGCCGCCATGGCAGACGCAGACCGTCGGGCCGACGACATCCTTCAACCAGGCGCCGATCCGCCAGGACAGGATTTCGTAGCTTTCGGCATCGGCGCCCGGCGGAACGAAAGCCCATTTGTCCTTCTCGCGCTCATGCAGAAGCGCCGGGCTGAAGCCGGCGACCTCTTCCAGCGTGCGTCCCTCCCAGTCGCCGAAGGAGAGTTCCTTCAGCCGGTCGTCGGTGCGGTAGAGTTCGGGCGTCAGGCCCATGGCCGCGCGCGCCCGCTCCATCGTCTCGCGCGTGCGCGAAAGCGGGCTTGAGACAAAATCGTAAAGCCGGGATTCATCGCCCAGAATTTCCGCAAGACGCGCGCCATTGTCGCGGGCCTGAGCGCGTCCGGTGTCGTTCAGCGGAATGTCCTTCTGTCCCTGCAGACGGTATTCGGCGTTCCAGTCGGTCTGGCCGTGACGTATGGCGTAGATGAGCACGATTTCTTACCGTTCAATTTTCATTAAAGGATGAAGCGAAAATTCAAAGTGTTAGGAGGGTTTTGCACATGTTTTGGAAGGGGCGGGCCCCGAAAGATGCATTTCCGGCTCTGATAAACTGTCGCCGGAGAGGAAAGGATTCAAAGCAAAACGGCGCGGATCCGGTCCGCGCCGTCATCAAAATTCAGTCCTTGACCACCGAAATGTCGGGTGCGTCGACCGCCTTCATGCCGACAACGTGATAGCCGCTGTCGGCATGCAGAACCTCGCCGGTAACAGAGGTCGAAAGGTCGGAGAGCAGGAAAAGCGCCGTATTGCCGACCTCGTCGATCGTGACATTGCGCTTCAGCGGCGAATTATACTCGTTCCACTTCAGAATATAGCGGAAATCGCCGATGGCGGAGCCGGCGAGCGTCTTGATCGGCCCGGCCGAAATGGCGTTGACGCGAATGCCGCGACCGCCGAGATCGACTGCCATGTAGCGCACGCTCGCCTCCAGCGCCGCCTTGGCGACGCCCATGACGTTGTAGTGCGGCATCACCTTTTCCGCGCCGTAATAGGTCAGGGTTATCATCGATCCGCCTTCATTCATGATCTGCTCGGCGCGTCGGGCGATCGCGGTGAAGGAATAGACCGAAATGTCCATGGATTTCGCGAAATTTTCACGCGAGGTATCGATATAGCGGCCGGTCAGTTCATCCTTGTCGGAGAAGGCGATGGCGTGGACGATGAAGTCGATCTTGCCCCACTCCTGCTCAAGCGTCTTGAAAACGGCTTCGACGCTCGCGGGGTCGGTGACGTCGCAATGGCCGGCCATGAGGGCGTTCAGCTCCGTTGCCAGAGGCTCCACGCGCTTCTTGAGGTTGTCGCCCTGCCAGGTCAGCGCGATTTCGGCGCCGGCTTCATGACACGCTTTGGCAATGCCCCATGCGATCGATCGGTTGTTGGCAACACCGAGAATAATGCCGCGTTTGCCTTTCATGAGGCCGTTTGCTTCAGCCATGTGTCGATGCTCCTTGCAACTCTCTTCGTTTCTGCCTATGGCATAGGCAGCAATGCGGTTCAAGCAATCAGAACCGTGCTGAACCCGCTTTAGCTTCCGAAAAGGTTATTGCCAAGCCCTTGCAAAAATGCCCCGACCGGCGCCTGGCCGGGTGCCTGAAACCTCTCTGCAGGCGGCGATGTGGCAGTGAAGACGGTTCGCTCTCGGGCGGGATTCGAATTGGAACGCGCCGCCTGGCGCGATGCGGGAGACGATGCCATGTCCCAGTCGGACGAGACCCCCAAGGATTTTACAGCCGAAAACGATCCCTTCGCGCTCTTCGGCAAGTGGCTGAAGGATGCGCAGGCGAGCGAGCCGAACGACCCGAACGGGGTGGCGGTCGCCACCGTCGATGAAGACGGGCTTCCCAATGTGCGCATGGTGCTGATGAAGGAGTACGATCTCCGCGGCTTCGTTTTCTACACCAATTTCGAAAGCCAGAAGGGGCGGGAACTGCTTGGCCAGCCGAAGGATGCGGAGCAGCCTGATGAGGCGGAGCAAAACGAGCCCCGGGGCGGCGCCCACGAGCGAGAGCCAGCCCTCAACGACGATGAAAGCGTCAAGCTTGTTCCAGTGGGACGAGAGGTAGAGGAGCGGGTTGGCGTCCGCGGCGAGCGTCTTGACGATGAGCTTCAGCTGGTGG
>NZ_CFHTCS010000505.1:0-2458 GCF_984369615.1 Martelella sp.
CGCACCAACCGCACCAATCAGGCGCAGCCGCCGCTGTTCCGACCCATCGCCACGGATGTCAAAGCCGAGAAGCGCTTCCTTTCGACCATCGCCCGCCGCCTCGACACGCTGGGCGCGATCACACGCGGCCAGCGTCAGACCGGCGGTCAGGGGCTGTTCCGTCCCGAGGATAATCTGGAATCCGCCTATGCCCGCGATGCGCTGCGCCAGCTCTATCTGCTGATCGTGCGCGGCAAGGTCGAGGGCTGCTCGTTGGAGCGGTTTGAAGCCGCCACCGGCCTGAAGCTGATGGATTCGACCGGCATCAAGGACGACCTGCCGCCGATCACCACCTTCCTCAACCGCCTGCTGGCGCTGACCATCGAGTTGCAGGGCATCCTGTTCTCGGCCTTCGAGCAGCTTCTGCAGGCGCGGATCGACGGGGCAATTGCATCCGGGACCTATGACATGGGGTTGGAAACGCTGAAGGCGGAGAGCTTCATCGTCACCGACCGGCAGGTGATCCACACCCATCCGGGCACAGGGGCGGAAACCCGGCTCCTGACGCTCACCGAGCGCAGGCGCAATCAACCGGTTTCGCTCGATGCCGCGCTGGCGGAACTGGATGATCCCCGCGCAAGATTGCTCATCAACGAGCGATCCGGTCGCGCCGCCGTGCAGATCCCGACCACCAGCATCATGCTGGATGATGGCGAGATCGAACGGCGCGTGCGGCTGATCCGGCCGATGGAGGCGATGAACATTCCTGTGCGGGCGATGGGTGACACCCACTGGATCGAGGCCGACCGTTCCGCCTTCAACGCAGCCTGGAAGACAGAACTGGCCGAGGTGCCGGAGTTCACCGACAGTACCCTGCATATGGTGACAGGGCTGCTTCTGCCGATCTGGAAACGCCTGCCGCAGGAGTCTTCCCGTGTCTATCGGCTCCAGACCGACGAGGGCGAACGCATCATCGGTCGCCGGGTATCGCCGGCCTGGGCCGCCAATGCTTCGACCAGTGGCGTCACCAACAGCCTGACACCGGATGCCGCCTATGCTGCGCTGATCGAAGGTCGCACGATCCTCGACCTTGCCGAGGGGCTGCAACTGCGCCGCGTCCGCGTCATGGGCGCCAACCGGATCGAACTGACCTGCTTTACCGATGCAATGCGTGATCGGCTGCGGGCCTATGGTCTCTTCAGTGAGATCATCTCGTGGAAACTGCGCTTCTTCGTACCCGTCGATGCAACGGGGCCGGAGATCATCGGCAAACTGCTTGACCGCTTCCCGGCCCTGCGCATCGGTGAGCGGGAGGCCGCATAATGTCGCGTCTCAACGCTTCCGAACTGGCGCACCGTCTCGGCCGACAGGCCGAGGCGGTGTGCCGCCACTATCTCTCCAATGGCCGCAAACAGGGCAATTACTGGCAGGTTGGCGATGTCCGAAACACGGCTGGCCGCTCGATGTTCGTCCGGTTGCACGACAGCGTGAAAGGCATTGCCGGCAAATGGCAGGACTCGGCCACGGGTGAATATGGCGATCTGCTGGATGTGATCCGGGATTCGCTCGGTCTGATCGACTTCGCAGATGTTGCCGAAGAAGCCCGGCACTTCCTCAGCCTGCCGCATCCTGAACTGCAGCCGTCATCCTGTCCGTCCCGAACGCCTGCACCATCGGGATCATCCGAGGCGGCACGTCGCCTCTGGCGCATGACACAGCCGCTGATCGGCAGCATCGCAGAAGCGTATTTACGCGGACGCGGCATTACGGATTTACGCCAAACCGCAAATCTGCGCTTCCATCCCAACTGCTACTGGCGCCCCGAGGACGATGGCCCGACGCAAACCTGGCCCGCCATGATCGCCGCCGTTACCGACCTCGATGGCAGGATCACCGGCGCACACCGCACATGGCTGGCCTCGGACGGCTCCGGCAAAGCACCTGTCGATCCGCCGAGGAAGGCAATGGGCGACCTGCTCGGACACGCGGTTCGTTTCGGGGATGCGAAGGATGCCATGGCAGCGGGGGAAGGTATCGAAACCATCCTGTCGCTTCGTCAGGCTTTGCCCACCATGCCGATGGTTTCCGCGCTCTCGGCCGGACATCTCGCTGCCATCCTGTTTCCGCCGCAACTGCGCACGCTCTATATCGTCCGCGACAACGATCCGGCAGGTGACAGCGCCCGTGATAGCTTGGTGAACCGGGCGCACGAGGCCGGGATCAAGGCTATCACGCTCTCGCCCATGATGGGGGACTTCAACGAAGATCTCGCAACTCACGGGCTGGATGCCGTTCGGGCAGAGATCCGGGTGCAAATCGCTCCCGAGGACGTCAGCCGTTTCACGGCTTCAAGTGCATAGCCGGTACGGATCCGTGATCGGGGCGTTCCGATCCTGTCATGCGCATAGGCTGCATCCTGTCATCAGCAGAGGACCGCGCCTTGGCCTTCCGAGAGGGCGATCGGCCCACAAACGCTCCG
>NZ_CFHTCS010000506.1:0-2410 GCF_984369615.1 Martelella sp.
CCGCACTTGGCTTCCAGGCGCGGAAACTGTCGAAGGGCCGCGTGATGGCGACCATCGACGCGCGCCGGGGCGAGGCCTATGCTCAGGTCTTCGGCGCCGACGGCGCAGCGCTCACCGAGCCGTCCGCCTGTGCCTATGATGCGCTGGATGGCCTGATGCGTCGTCACGATGCCCTTGCCTTCGGCACCGGAGCAAGCGTTGCCGGGCTGGAGGTCGCAGGCGACGTGACCCACATAGAGATCGAGACCATCGCACGGCTTGGCGCCGTTTTCCGGCCGCAAGGGCCGGTGAGCCCGCTTTATCTGCGCGCGCCGGACGCCAGGCCGCAGGCGGGATACGCCGTCGCCCGCCGCTGACTGTTCCGGATCTGCCATGCTTCCCTTTTTCAGACGATCGCCGGAGATAGAGCTGTTTCCCCTGGGTGACGAACATCTGGGGCTGGCTGCCGATCTTCACCGCCAGCGCTTCTCCCATGCCTGGAGTGCCGGGGAGTTGCGCAAGCTCCTGGGTCAGGCGCCGGTCTTCGGTCATATCGCGCGGCATGTGAACCGCATCGTCAGCCCGCCCGCAGCCGGTTTCGTGCTGGCGCGCAGCGTTGAGGAGGAGGCGGAGATCCTGACGATTTGCGTCGGTCCCGATTATGCCCGCAACGGGGTCGGCTGGCGGCTGATGGTGGCGGCCATGCAGGAAGCGCGCATGCGCGGCGCGGCCTATATGCTGCTCGAGGTGGATGCCCAGAACCAGGCTGCCATCGGGCTTTATCGCAAGCTCGGCTTCCATGAGGTCGGTCGCCGCAAGGCCTATTACGCGCACGACGACGGAAGCCGCTCGACCGCGCTTGTCATGCGCCGCGATCTCGGCTAACCCCGAACGTCACGACGTTATTCGGGGAGGTTAGGGCGATGATCTGGCTGCGCTATGCATATGTGGCGCTTGCCCTGTCTCTCGCGACCGTCATCCTTTCGCCGCTGCAGATTATCGCGCTGTGGCGCGGCTGGAAACTCGCCCGAAAGATGCCGCGCTACTGGCACATGGTGGCCTGTTTCGTGCTCGGCATCCGCATTCATGTCCACGGCGAAATCGAGGCGCGGCGGCCGCTGATGCTGTCGGCAAACCATACGAGCTGGCTCGACATCATCGTCCTCGGCCGCGTTGCCGATGTCGCCTTCATCGCCAAGTCGGAAGTGCGGTCCTGGCCGATCTTCGGCCTGTTCGCCCGGCTGCAGAACTCCGTCTTCATCGAGCGCGCCGACAGGCGCGGGACCGGTCGGCAGGTCAATTCGATCGCCGAGCGCATGGCCGCCGGCGAGATCATCATCCTGTTTCCGGAAGGCACGACGTCTGACGGCAACCGGCTGCTGCCGCTCAAATACTCGCTTTTCGGCGCGGCCTCGAGCGCGGTGCCCTATTCGCCGGACGGCACGGTTCACGTCCAGCCGGTGGCTGTCGCCTATACCGGCATCCAGGGCATGCCGATGGGCCGGTTCATGCGCCCCGTCGTCGCCTGGCCGGGCGATGTCGCCATGCTGCCCTCGCTTGCCGGCGTCATCAGGGCGCGGGCGCTCGACGTCGACGTCTGTTTCGGCGAAAGCGTGACCTTTACGGCGTACACGAAGCGCAAGGACGCGGCGGCGGAGGTGGAGCGCCGCATGCGCGCGCTTCTCGCCGATCGCCTGAGCGGGCGGTGAAGCCCGCCGGCAAAAGCCCTTCCGGGTCACGTATTTTTTCATTTTCTCAAAGGCCAAACCGCGTTAAAAGGCCCGCCATGACACAGGAAACGACGACAGTGACCCGGCAGGACGCCACCAACCAGCGCAAGGTTTTCATCAAGACCTATGGCTGTCAGATGAATGTCTATGACAGCGAACGCATGGGCGAGGCGCTGGCCGCCGACGGCTACCAGCCGACCGAGGTTATCGAGGACGCCGATCTGATCCTGCTCAACACGTGCCATATCCGCGAAAAGGCGGCGGAAAAGGTCTATTCCGCGCTCGGCCGCTACCGCGACCTGAAGACCGCCCGCGCCCGCGAGGGCCGCGAGACGCTGATCGGCGTTGCCGGCTGCGTCGCCCAGGCGGAAGGCGAGGAAATCCTGCGCCGCGCTGCCGACCGGGCCAAGGAGATGGGCGTGACACAGGTTGAGACGGTTAGCGCGCAGGGCGACCCTGCCGATGCGATTCTCGACATGGCGGAGGCGGCCGTGGCGGACATGATCGTGCTGGGGCACCGGGGGCTGGGGCGGCTGAAGACGATGCTTCTGGGCAGCGTGGCGCTGAAGGTGACGCAGCATGCGCCGTGCACGGTGGTGTCGGTGCGCTAGGCGCGGTCTCAGCCGGTCTGTTGCGCGATCCACCACGTCGTGCCGCTGGCGTCGCGGACACCGCCGCGGCGGTCGCCGTCGCCCTTCTCG
>NZ_CFHTCS010000507.1:0-2401 GCF_984369615.1 Martelella sp.
TGCAGAACGGCGTCCACATCGAGACGGGGCCGCACAAGCACGCGATCCAGGGCACCTTCTTCCTCTATGTCTGGGAACCGGCCGGCAACCGCGTCGAGCTCGCCAATGCCGGTTCCCGCCTCGTTCTGGCGCCGGACTGGCAGCCGGTCTGCTGGACCGAGGCCGACCGCAAGAAGGGCCAGGCCTGGGGACTGAAGACGATCGAGAGCTTCCATACCCACGGCACGCCGCCGGTTGCCGGCAAGGAGTGAAGGATGAGCACGGATAGCCTCAAACTGGCGCCGGGAACGCCCGGCTATGTGATCCGGAATGTTGCGCGCGCCGAGGGCGCCGTCATTGACGCTCTTGGCGAGGCAGGCGTTGCGACCGTGCATGAGGCGCAGGGGCGCATCGGCTGCCTTGCCGCCGATCTACGGCCGATCTATCGCGGCGCGCAGATCGCAGGCTCCGCGGTCACCATTTCGGCAGCGCCCGGCGATAACTGGATGATCCATGTGGCGATCGAACAGCTTCAGCCGGGCGACATTCTTGTGCTCGCCCCGACCAGCCCTTGCG
This sequence comes from Martelella sp., assembly GCF_984369615.1. NCBI lineage: Bacteria > Pseudomonadati > Pseudomonadota > Alphaproteobacteria > Hyphomicrobiales > Aurantimonadaceae > Martelella > Martelella sp. Next base: position 556 of record NZ_CFHTCS010000507.1, read on the forward strand.
ACAACGGCTATTTCGGCGATCTTCTGGCGACCTCGGCAAAGGTGCGCGGCTGCCGCGGCCTGGTCATCGATGCGGGCGTGCGCGACACGAAGGACCTCGAGGCGATGGATTTTCCCGTCTGGTCCAAGGCCGTCAGCGTCCAGGGCACGGTCAAGGAAACGCTCGGCTCGGTCAATGTGCCGGTCATCTGCGGCGGGCAGTTGATCGAGGCGGGCGACATCATTGTCGCCGACGATGACGGCGTCTGCGTCGTGAAACGGGCGGATGCCGAAAAGGTGCTGGCGGCCGCTGAAAAACGTCTCGACAACGAGGAGATGAAGCGCAAGCGGCTCGCCGCCGGCGAGCTCGGCCTCGACATCTACGACATGCGCCCGCGCCTTGCGGAAAAGGGCCTGAAATATGTCTGAGGACGGCATACCGTGTCTGTGGATGCGCGGCGGGTCATCCAAGGGCGCCTATTTCCTGGCTTCCGACCTGCCGGACGAGAAGGCCGCGCGCGACGATCTGCTGCTGCGGATCATGGGCTCGCCCGATCCGCGACAGATCGACGGCATCGGCGGGGCCGATCCCCTGACCTCGAAGGTGGCGATCCTGTCGCCGCCCTCGCGCGATGATGCCGATGTCGACTATCTGTTCCTGCAGGTCTTCGTCGACAAGCCGCTGGTGAGCGACAAGCAGGGCTGCGGCAATATCCTGGCCGGCGTCGGTCCGGCGGCGATCGAGCGCGGGCTTGTGCCGGCGAACGGCGCGCGGACCGAGGTCCGGATCCATATGGTCAACACCGGCGAGATCGCGGTGGCGCGGATCGAAACGCCCGGCGGCAGGGTCAATTATGCGGGCGATGCCGAGATCGCCGGGGTGCCGGGCCGTCATGCGGCGATCCCGCTTCTCTTCAAAAATATTGCCGGCTCGATGTGTGGCGCGCTTTTGCCCACCGGCAATGCGGCCGACGCGATCGAGGGCGTGAAGGCGACGCTGATCGACAACGGCATGCCCTGCGTCATCCTCCGGGCGGAGGATTTGGGCCTGACCGGCAAGGAAGAGCCGGAGGCACTGGAAAAGGACACGGACATCAAGAAACGGCTCGAGGCGATCCGGCTGAAGGCCGGGCCGATGATGGCGCTCGGCGATGTGACGGAGGCCTCGGTGCCGAAGATGACGCTGGTCTCGACGCCGGAAAAAGGCGGCGCGATCGCCACCCGTTCCTTCATTCCGCACAGGGTCCACGCCGCCATCGGCGTCTTCGCCGCCATCTCGGTGGCAACGGCGACGCGGATCGAAGGGTCGGTGGCGAAGGGGTTGGCGGTCGATCCGGGCGACGGCAATTATCTGGTCGAGCATCCGACCGGCGCTCTGGATGTGTTTCTCGACATCGGCGCGGAAGGAAAAATCCTCGGCGCCGGCAATCGCCGCACGGCCCGCAAGCTGTTCGACGGGCGCGTGTTCCCGCGCGAGGGGTAAGCGGCCTCAGCGCGGCGCGCGTTTGGCCAGAATCCGCTGCAGGGTGCGGCGATGCATGTTGAGACGGCGCGCGGTTTCCGACACATTGCGGTCGCACATCTCGTAGACGCGCTGGATATGTTCCCAGCGCACGCGGTCGGCCGACATCGGGTTTTCCGGCGGATCGACCTTTTCGCCCGGCGCCTGGGTCAGGGCATGAACGATATCGTCGGCGTCGGCGGGTTTGGCCAGATAGTCGAGCGCGCCGAGTTTCACGGCCGTGACGGCGGTGGCGATATTGCCGTAGCCGGTCAGCACCACGATGCGGGTATCCTCGCGGGCCTCGCGAATGGCGGCGATCACGTCGAGGCCGCTGCCGTCCTCGAGCCGCAAGTCAACGACGGCA
>NZ_CFHTCS010000508.1:0-2400 GCF_984369615.1 Martelella sp.
TTGAATTTAATTTTCCAATCGGCGCGCATTGAGGCGAACGGTTTTCTTGGATTGGGGGATCAACTTTTCTAGATTTCGCCACAGTTCGAAACACGAGAAAATGGTTTCCCAATGAAAAAGACAGTTTTTGCCGCGCTTGGCGCCGCTCTCCTCCTGACCGCCGGTGCGCCAGCAAAGGCCGAGGAACAGGTGGAAATCCTCAACGTTTCCTATGATATCGCGCGCGAGCTTTACGCGACGATCAATCCGGCTTTCGCCGAGTACTGGAAAAACGAGAGCGGGCAGGATGTGACCATCAAGCAGTCCCATGCGGGCTCCTCCAAGCAGGCCCGCGCCATCCTTCAGGGACTGAAGGCCGATCTCGTGACCTTCAATCAGGTGCTCGACGTGCAGATCCTCGCCGACAACGGTTTTGTTGCCGAGGACTGGCAGCAGGCCCTGCCGAACAACGCATCGCCCTATTACTCGCTGCCCGCCTTCCTCGTGCGCGAGGGCAATCCGAAGGATATCAAGGATTGGGACGATCTTGCTCGCGAGGATGTTCAGCTCGTCTTCCCCAATCCGAAGACCTCGGGCAATGCCCGCTACACCTATCTGGCGGCCTATGCCTATGCGCTCGAAAAGTTTGATGGCGATGATGCCAAGGCGCGCGAATTCGTTGGCGATGTTCTGGGCAATGTCGCCGTCTTCGATACCGGCGGCCGCGGCGCAACGACGACCTTTGTCGAGCGCGGCATCGGCGACGTGCTGATCACATTCGAGGCGGAAGTCGAAAACATCCGTGCGCAATATGGCGAGGACGAATACCAGCGCGTCGTGCCCTCGATCTCGCTTCTGGCCGAGTTCCCGGTTGCCGTGGTCGAGAAGGTCGCCGAAGAACGCGGCACTGTTGACGTTTCCAAGGCCTATCTCGAATTCCTTTACAGCAAGGAAGGCCAGGAAATCGTCGCCTCCTTCAACAACCGCGTCCACAATCCGGAAGTGAAGGCCGAATATGCCGACAAGTTCCCGGAGGTGAAGCTGGTGACGGTCGAAGAGATCTTCGGCGGCTGGGGTGAAGCCAACGAAACCCATTTCAGCGACGGCGGCGTGCTGGATCAGATCCAGGCGGGGCGGTAACAGTTGTGGGGTCGTCTGCCCGACGGCTTACAGTACAAGGAAACGGTCGGGTGCGCGTATGCCTCGCTTTCCCGATCTCCCCCCTTGAGGGGGAGATGTCGCGAAAGCGACAGAGGGGGGTATGGTACGCGAGCCATGCATTCCGAGTCCGACGGGAAGGTTCACCCCTCTCTGCCCTGCCGGGCATCTCCCCCTCAAAGGGGGAGATTGGCGTGTGGAAGGGGCGGTCGGAACGCGCTGGCGTCGGCGTCATGCATCGTGGGTGTAATACTTCGTCGTGCCGTCCAACAAACCTCGCACACCGCCAGACAGGACTTTCGGGAAACCTCGGCATCATCTTCTTAAGGCCATCATGACTCTCATCATGCCGACAGCGAACAGAGGCGCGAGCCGCAGGGTCATGCCCGGTTTCGGGTTGACGCTCGGCGTCACGCTGCTGTTTACCTGCCTGATCATCCTGCTGCCGCTCAGCGCCCTGTTCTTCCAGCTGGGGCAACTTGGGTTTGGCGATTACTGGCGCATCATCTCTTCGGACCGTACGCTTGCCGCCTTCCGGGTAACGATCTCGGCGGCGCTGACGGCAACCGTATTCAACGCCTGTTTCGGCCTGCTGCTCGCCTGGGTGATCGTGCGCTACAAATTTCCGGGCAAGCGCCTGCTGGATGCCTTGATAGATCTTCCCTTCGCATTGCCGACGGCCGTTGCGGGCATCGCGCTCGTCGCGCTCTACGACCGCAATGGCTGGATGGGCATGCTGCTGGCCGAAATGAACATCAAGGTGGCCTATACCTGGTGGGGCATCGCGATTGCCATGACCTTCACCTCAGTGCCCTTCGGCGTGAGAACCGTGCAGCCGGTGATGGAGAGCCTGCGCACCGACCTGGAAGAGGCGGCGCAGACGCTGGGCGCAAGCGATCGTCAGGTGTTCCGCCACATCATCTTTCCGCAGCTCTGGCCAAGCTTCATCATGGGCGCTTCGCTTGCCTTCGCCCGCTCGCTGGGCGAATTCGGCGCGGTGATCTTCATCGCCGGCAACATGCCCTACAAGACCGAGATCGCCTCGCTCCTGATCATGATCCGCCTCGATGAATATGATTTCCCCGCCGCAAGCGCGATCGCCGGAACGCTGCTTCTGCTGGCGCTCGCGGTGCTGATTGCCGCGAACATCGCGACCGGTCGCGCCGGGCGGCATCTGAAGAGGGGAGGCTGATCAATGGCGACAGACACCATGCATCCGCAGGTTCGCGCCCTGATGCGCCGCCGCCGGGCGCGGCGTTTCGT
>NZ_CFHTCS010000509.1:0-2387 GCF_984369615.1 Martelella sp.
TGATTAGCTCAGTTGGTAGAGCAGCTGACTCTTAATCAGCGGGTCGTAGGTTCGAGACCTACATCACCCACCATTTTTCTCTCTGATTTCGTTGTCGAATTTTAGTGCCATGCGCTGACTGGCCTACGTTCCGGTTTTCACGAAATTGGAAACTGTTTCCAATTCATGTTCTGTTCTTGTTCCTGAAAGCAGCCGGTTCAATATCGCCCCAGCGACTTTCCATGAGTTCCATCGCATCGCGAGCCAAGGATCTCAGTGAGACCTCCCTCCCATAGTGCTGTACCATTTGCGGGGACATATTGCAGATCGCTCCAACCTGGTTCTCTGTACAGCCGACTTCTAGCAGATTGATAACGGCGTTCTTCCGAAGACCGTGGAAAACGATCCGCTCCTTCCGAAAGCGCGCGAATTCATTTCTGCGCATAAGCTTTTGCCATTCGGTGCGGAAACCATCGGCCGACCTGAAGGGGAGTCCGCGGGCACCAACGTGCAACTGTACTGAGGTGGCCGGCGCTCGTTCAATCCATTTTCGGTATTCGGTGTGCAAAGGAATCCAAACCGTTCGCTTCGTCTTCTGAGCTCTGACTTCTATCGTCTTCTCGCCTTCGAGCGGTCTCTTCATTCGCAGGATATCCCCTTGGCGCTGCCCGGTGAAAAAAGCAGACACTGCGATCATTTGTAAGTTCAATGGTGCATTGTTGAATAGCGTTTCAAATGCCCAGTCTGGCCATGGTGTCCACGGTTCTCCGCCGGGAATCTTTTCGGTGTGGCTTACTGGGTTCAGCCGACAGAAACCGCGTGGGATACCCCATGCCATCAACCTGGATAGATAAGCCCTAAACTGGTTTGCTGCTGCCGGGGTTTCTGACATCGAGTCTATAGCCTCTTGCGCATCGACAGTAGTCAGGTCAGTCGGCATGTCGCTACCCCAAATCTCGACAATCAGTTTGCCGTAGGTGGAGTAGCCGCGCCGCGTCGAACGCGATAGTGAGCGCCAGACAGGGTTTGCCTCGCTTTCGAACGCTTCTACTAGAGCACGGAAATCGCGTATTCCTTCACGGTTTCGACGTATGAGGGCGGTAAATGCCCTCTCAGCTTCCGACCAGAAGTCAGCTGCCTTGCAGTCAGGCAGTCGTTTGCCGCCGAGGAGGAAGCCTTTCGCGTCTCGAGAAAGCTCACCACAGATCGCAATCCTCAAGTTGAACTCATCTGTCAGCGGGTCAGGCAACCTGATCGATGGCCAACAGTCGGCGGTGTTTCTACCGCGAGTGTAGAATGTATAGGTTGTCTTTCTACCGCCCTTGTGCGTTCTCGTAACTCTATGAACGTACTTCGGCAGGTCCACCGTGCCGCTTCTGCCCGATCTTCTCACGGAATTTGCCTCCAAGGTCCTTGGTTTGTGCGAATTTGCCGATATTCATGGCTCTGTCGAGGTCGTCGCGATACCAGAACTTACGTCTTGTCGTGTCAACGACTCTTGGCTCAGGGTAGATGCGGCCGATGCGCCTTAGGAACTCTTGGACGCTGCGCTCTCCGCAATAGGCGGCGGCCATGTCGGCGAGCATCCTCGGTGGCCATGCGTCGGGTGGGTTTCTGACGGGGCGCGTCATCTGTTTTGCCTCCATAAATCGAATTCCTGAACCATCCCTCGCCATCGGGAGGCGGCGGCTGCGTCCGTGTTCAGCTCGGATAGGCTGGTGACCGCGAGCACGGATCGCACCCGTGTCGCGGTCGTCTTGTCCGTAGCGGGGTATGGCAGATCATGCCTATCGATCAGAAACCGCATGAATGCCGGCTCGGTGCAAATCATGGCGCATTCGGCGGCATAGTCCTTTGCGGGCTTGCCGCCTTTTGCTTCCAGCGCCTGCCTCAAGCGTTCGATCTCGCGGCGGCGGTCGGCATCGCGTCGGGTCGCTGCATCCAGCATGCCAATCAGATCGGCTGGGATCTCGACATGCCGACGGATCAGTTCGCGGTTGTCTGCTGGGCACGACGGCGGAAGCGAGCAGATGATTTCCGGCTCGTCCGGTCCGGATACCTCTAGGTGCATGCCTTCCGTGTCGGCCATAACGTTATCAAGTGGCGCGGCGCTGGTGACTAGCGCACGATAGTTTTCCAGACGTTCGCGCGCTGAGCGGCGATCGGTCATGGGGTGCCTTGGCGAGGCGCTGTGCGAAAGAGGAGCATTCAGGGCGCTCATGGTATATCACCATTGTGAGCATCTATAGTCGCCATGATCCGGGAAACCATTCCGTGCTTGCCAAGGGTGTCATCGAAGCGGCGCCAGCGAAGGTCGTCTGGATCGAATAGTGCATCAAAAGTCCGTTCTGAAGGGTCGAGGTCAGCGGGCAGAAAACCGCCATTTGGAAGGGGCGGTATCTCGCTAA
>NZ_CFHTCS010000510.1:0-2384 GCF_984369615.1 Martelella sp.
AAGCCCGGCCAGTCGCGCTTCGTCACCCAGCGGCGCGAGGCCGACGCGGTGAAAGTGCTGTCCGGCGTCCTGCCGCAGGAAGACGGCCGAACCTATGTGACCACCGGCACGCCGATTTCGCTGATGATCGAGAACACCGACCAGCGCTCGAAGGACTACGGCGAGATCGCGCGGCAGTACCGCCCCGGCCATGCCGATTATACCTATGACGTCAAATACGGATTGCGCGACTATCGCGGCGGCGGCCGTTCCTCCGCGCGCGAGACGGCGGCCCGCGTCGCCGCCGGCGCCATTGCCCGCAAGGTGTTGCCGAATGTGACCTATCGCGGCGCGCTGACCCAGATCGGCAAGCACAGGATCAACCGCGACAATTGGGACTGGGCCGAGATCGACAACAACCCCTTCTTCTGCCCGGATGCCGAGATGGTGCCGGTCTGGGAACGCTATCTGGACGATATCCGCAAGGCCGGATCCTCCGTCGGCGCGGTGGTCGAGGTGGTTGCCGAACATGTTCCGGCAGGCCTCGGCGCGCCGATCTATGCCAAGCTCGATCAGGATATCGCTTCGAACCTGATGTCGATCAACGCCGTCAAGGGCGTCGAGATCGGCGAAGGCTTCAATGCGGCCGAACTGACCGGCGAGGAAAACGCCGACGAGATGCGCGTTGGCAATGACGGTCGACCGCGCTTCCTGTCAAACCATGCCGGCGGCATTCTCGGCGGCATCTCGACCGGCGAGCCGATCGTCGCCCGTTTCGCCATCAAGCCGACATCCTCGATCCTGACGCCGCGCCAGTCGATCGATCAGGATGGCCGGGAGGTCGAGCTGCGCACCAAGGGACGCCATGACCCCTGCGTCGGCATCCGCGCCGTGCCGATCGGCGAGGCGATGCTTGCCTGCACCATCGCCGACCATTATCTGCGCGACCGCGGACAGACGGGCCGTCTGGACTGAGGCGGCTCCGGACCTACAATCTGCCGATGTGGGAAAGCGTGAAACCCAGGGAGGCTGACATGTCCGGTTCCGCTGCGTCTCTCGCCCAGCTCGGCATCTTTTTCGCAGGGCTCGGCTTCTTGTTCATCGGCTGCGCCGCATTCTGGGCGGTTGCCGTGTGGAAGGAAAAAGGGCCGAGGACCTGACGGCGATCAGGCCCGCCAGCCAGGCAGGTATTCCACCCGCTCGACGCCGGTGAAACGGGCGAGCCGCCGCAGTTCGGCGTCAAGCTTTTCCAGCCGCCCGGCGGCTGCCCGAACGCCGGGTTCAAGCCAGAGCTTTCGGACATCGAGCGTGCCGCGCTTGCGGTCCGCCTTCATGTCTATCCGCCCGATCAGCCGCGCGCCTTCCAGAAGCGGGAAGACGTAATAGCCGTATTGCCGCTTCGGTTCCGGCACGAAGACCTCGATCCGGTAGGAAAAGCCGAACAGGCGCTCGGCGCGCGCCCGGTCGCGCAGGAGCGGGTCGAAGGGGCTGAGAACGCGCAGGCGCGCCGGCGGGTCCGGCACGTCGGCAAGGCTATCGACCTCTCCGGCCAGCGCAAAGGCCAGGCGCGGCTTGCCGGCCTCCACGGTCTCAAGCGCAACCTCCGCCAGTTGGGCGCGGTTCTCCTCCACCCATGCCTTCGCCTCCTGCGGCGTGATGATATCGAAAAAGGCGGCGATCTCGCCCGAGGTCGCAAAACCGAGCCTTTGAAGAGCCGCCCGGCAGGCCCAGTCGACGAAGGCGTCATGATCGACGTCGACGAGACGGTGTGCGTCCGGGATCACCCGTTCGGCAAGATCATAGGCCTTCTGGAAATTGACGCGGTGACAGATGGCGACCCGTCCCGTGCGCCAGTGGTATTCGAGCGCGGTCTTGGCCGGGTGCCAGTTCCACCAGCCGCCAGAGACGTGATCGTCCTCCTTCAATTCGCGGGAAAACAGCGGACCATTGTCCCTAACGGCCGCATAGGTCTCCTCGAAAACCGCCTCGAAGCCCTCGCCCTGCCATTTGCGCCAGCGCGCGACGAGGCGTTCCTGCTCGCGGGCGAAGCGGTGCTTCCAGTAGGGGTAGAAGCGGGTGGGAATGAGCGAGGCGTCATGGGTCCAGTGCTCGAAAAGGCCCCGGTCCTTTTCCAGGAGCGCGGCGAGATGCTGCCGCCGAAAGGTCTGGTTGCGGGAGAAGAGAATGAGATCATGCGCGCGCTCGACGGTGCGGATCGAATCGACCTGAACGAAGCCGATCTTCTCGATCAACGCCAGAAGGCCCGCCTTGTCCATCGCCTGCCCCGGAGGGCCGGAAAGTCCCTGACGCGCGAGGAAGATGCGACGCGCATCCATGTTCGAAATCACCTTGGCCATGGACCAACGTTAGTGCGATTCGGACAAAATAAGAACATCCGGTCTTTC
>NZ_CFHTCS010000511.1:0-2375 GCF_984369615.1 Martelella sp.
GCTGGTGCCGCACCAGGCGAACCGCAGGATCATCGAGGGGTCGGCCAAGAAGCTCGGCATCCCGATGGACAAGGTGGTGGTGACCGTGGACCGGCATGCCAACACCTCGGCGGCCTCCATCCCGCTGGCGCTCGCAACGGCGGCAGGCGACGGCCGGATCCGGCGCGGCGACATGGTGATGCTGGAGGCGATGGGCGGCGGATTTACCTGGGGTGCGGTGCTTTTGCGCTGGTAATGCCCTTCCGGCAACGAAATCAGTCCTTTCACACGCTTGACCGCTTTGCCCCGCGGCAATAGTGTCATGTTCAAGGGGATTTTGACAGAATTTGGGATGCGGCGATGCCTGGCAAAACTGTGACGCGTGCGGATCTGGCCGAGTCGGTGTTCCGCAAGGTGGGACTTTCCCGCACGGAATCGGCCGAGCTGGTCGAGACCGTTATCGATGAAATCTGCGATGCGATCGTCAAGGGCGAGACGGTGAAGCTCTCCTCCTTCGCCACCTTTCAGGTGCGCGACAAGAACGAGCGCATCGGCCGGAACCCGAAGACCGGCGAGGAAGTGCCGATCTCGCCGCGCCGGGTCATGACCTTCAAGGCCTCCAACGTGCTGAAGCAGAAGATTCTCAAAGCCCATCTCAACCGCAAGCACAAGGCGGAAAAGGCTGCGCAGAAGTCGGCCTCCTGAGGCGCCTGCCGGAACGGTTTTCGCCCGGCTTGCCTTGCCGGCCTTATCGCGCTGAAATGCAGGTCTGATTCGATCATTGTGGCAGGCGAGGACGGCTGAACCCATGGACAAGTCTCCCGAGGCATTTCGCACCATTTCCGAAGTGGCGGAAGAACTGGAGCTGCCGCAGCACGTGCTGCGCTTCTGGGAGACGCGTTTCACCCAGGTCAAGCCGATGAAGCGGGGCGGCGGCAGGCGCTACTATCGCCCCGAGGACATCGAGCTTCTGAAGGGGATCCGCCATCTCCTTTATGACCACGGCTACACCATCAAGGGCGTCCAGAAGCTGCTGAAGAGCAACGGCAACCGTTTCGTCACCGCGATCGGCAGCGGCGATGCCGAGCTTGTCGAGGCGCTGGCCGTCCCTCCCGAGGCCCGGCAGCACGAGGACCAGCCTTCGATTTTCGATGATGACCAGGTGGTGGGCCGTCCAAAGAAGGCGGGCGGGACCGGCTTCTTCCGCCGCAAGAAGGACGAGGAGGGGGCCATCGACCCCGCTTCCGGCCTCGCGCGTTCGGATGACGCGCTGCTGCAGGAAGTGCTCTACGACCTGCTGGAATGCAAGCGTCTGCTCGATCAGGTGCGCTGACCGCCTTCCTCCTCTGGAGGAAGCGGGCGCCGCGGCAGGGGCTTCGGCGCCCGCGGCAAACCTCTGCCCCGACTTTGACCGTCTTCAAATTCCTGTCTTCACGTCTGCGTTATAGTGTCCGCAGGGCGGGGAAGTGCGACTCCCGTATTGCCAAAACCGTTCCGTTCTGCTTCCACTTATGGTGGCAATTTCGTATCGTCTCAATATGGGCCGGTTTTCGGGGTGGGTTTGCGGAGCGCGACGGCAGTCCCCGGCGCGGTGCGCCATGACATGGAGAATGATGATGGCGGAGAATGCGGTGGCCAACGACCTGGAGAGCATGCCGGTCGAGGCGGTTCTTGAGAAGCTCGGCGTCGACCCAGGAAAGGGGCTGAGCGCGGCGGAGGCGCAAAAGCGGCTGGCGCAATACGGCCCCAACGCGCTGCCGGAGGAAAAGACAAATCTTTTCAAGAAGATTGCCGGCCACTTCGTCGGTCCGATCGCCTTCATGATCGAGGCCGCGGCGCTGGTTTCCCTGATCCTCGGCGACTGGGGCGATTTCTTCATCATCTTTGGCCTTCTGGTCTTCAATGCCGGGCTCGAATTCTACCAGGACAGCAAGGCGACGAGCGCTTTGGCGGCGCTGAAGAATTCGCTCGCCCCGCAGGCAACGGCGCTGCGCGACGGCAAGTTCGCCGTCATCGACGCTGCGACGCTCGTGCCGGGCGACATCATCAAGATCAGGCTCGGCGGCATCGTGCCCGCCGATGTCCGTCTGGTCTCCGGCGACTATGCCTCGATCGACCAGGCGGCGCTGACGGGCGAGTCCCTTCCGGTCAACAAAAAGGTCGGCGACACGGCCTATTCGGGCAGTGTGGTGAAGCAGGGGGAGATGGCGGCCGTCGTCACCGGAACGGGGTCGGAAACCTTCTTCGGCCGCACGGCAAAGCTTGTGGCCGGGGCCGGCGCCGTCAGCCAGGCGCAGAAGGCGATGTTCCAGATCGGCAACTTTCTCATCGTCGTGGCGGTCGTGCTGGCGATGATCATGGTCGCCGTCCAGGCCTTTGTCGACATCGTCAAGACC
>NZ_CFHTCS010000512.1:0-2366 GCF_984369615.1 Martelella sp.
CAAGCACGAGTGCCCACCAGTACGACTTGGAAGCCGGCAGGAGCTGCCAGCAGCAGGTCCTTGAGGTTGCGGGCGAACACATGGATCGCCTCGTCCTCGGCGCGCTCGCGCATCTCACGCATCAGGTCGAGCGACAGCGAGGTGGACAGCTTCACGCGCCAGCACCAGCCGGCGACCTGCATCAGGAACTCGTCCGCCTTGCCCTTCGCCCCGATATCGAAGAAACGGGCGATCATCTGCTGGGCGGGCTTGATGGGGGAGGGGCTGTCGCGGTCGGCCTCGATCGCCACCGTCAGCACCTCCTCGTTCCAGCCGCGCAGCATGGCAAGCACGCGGTGGCCGGGCGCGGTGGCGAATTTCTCCGAATGCTCGAAATAATCGGCGAACTTTGCGCCGGTTTCTTCCTTGCCTTGGACCACCCTGGCGTAAAGGACCGCATTGTCGCGCATATACTGGCGCAGACGGCCGACGAGTTCGGCATTTTCGGCGAATTGTTCCGAGAGGATGTCACGAGCGCCATCAAGGGCGGAGCGGAGATCAGCCACGTTTTCGTTGAGATAGGCGGCGGCGAGCTTTTCCGGATCTGCCGAACGGTTTTCGAAGATCGCATCGGCGAGCGGCTGCAGCCCGTTCTCGCGCGCGATCATCGCCCTTGTGCGGCGCTTCGGCTTGTAGGGCAGATAGAGGTCCTCGAGCTCGGATTTTGTCGTGACGGCGGCGATCTTGCCCGCCAGCTCTTCCGTCATCTTGCCCTGGCTCTGGATTGATTCCGTGATCGTCGTCCGCCGCGCCTCGAGTTCGCGCAGATAGGTCACCCGCTCCGACAATTGCCGCAGCTGCGTATCGTCCAGCCCGCCGGTCGCCTCCTTGCGGTAGCGCGCCACAAACGGCACGGTCGCGCCGCCGTCCAGCAGTTCGAGCGCCGCGTTCACCTGGTCGGGCCGGGCCTTGATTTCATCGGCGACGATGCGGGCGATTTTGGTGTCACTCATGGGGCAGGTCTGTCCTGTTCATTGTCTCTGGTCGCGGAAGGTAGCGATGCGGACGGCAATGACAACCAAAATTCATGTCGGAACCATGGCCATCCCCATGGATGTGTCCGCGGCGAACAGGGAAAAGGCCGGGCCGCTTGCGCTGGCCCGGCCCTTGATCATCAGCCGAAGTGATAGGGGCGGAAATAGTCCGGCGTCAGCGCCGTCGTGACTTCCTGGACCATCGCACCGCGGCTTGCGGCATAGATCTCCCTGAGGCCCGTGACCTGAAAGCCGAGGCGCTGCTGGACCTTCAGCGAGCCTGCGTTTTCGGCCATGGCCCCGGAGTTGAGCGTGACCGCGCCCTTCTCGGCAAAGAAGCGGGCCACCAGGGCGGAGGCCGCCTCGCTCATGAAGCCGCGACCCCAGTAGTAGCGGTTCAGCCAGTAGCCGAGGTGGTAACCGCCCTGCCTGAGCTCGATGGAGACGAGGCCGATCAGCACCCGGTCTGCCGGCTGGGTGATGGCGAAGGACCATGCCCGGTCGCTGCTGTCGGCGTTGGCCTCAAGCCAGTCCTCGGCATCATCGAGCGTGAACGGGTAGGGCGGACGCGACAGCATGCGGGTTACCGAAAAATCGGAGAGCACGCCGGTAATCGCCTCCGCATCTTCAGCACGAAGCGGCCGCAGGCAAAGCCTCTCGGTGTCGATGGTCGCGGTCTTCTGTCGCTCTTGCAGGTCAAGGCTCATCTCTGTCCTCCCCAGCTCTTCAGCGACATCCAGTTGCGCCGTTCCAGCCGGTACCATTCGACCGCGACCGAGCCGCCGATGGCGAGCGACTGCACCATGCCGGGTCCCTGGAACTGGAAGCCGCACTTGTGCAGCACCCGCCGCGAGCGCGCGTTGACCACCCGGCAGCGCGCATCGATATGGTCGACCTCGTTCCTCGTGCGGAAGACCATGTCGATCAACACCTGGGCGGCTTCCGTGGTGTAGCCCTTGCCCCAATAGGGTTCGCCCAGCCAGTAGCCGATCTCGACCACGCTGTCGTCATCGGGGATGTTCTCGATGCCGCAGCAGCCGATGAATTCGCCGTTTTCCGTTTTCGTGATGGCATAGACGCAATTGCCGATCGCGCCCTCTTTGGTTCGCTCCACGAACTTGGCGGCATCGGCTGTCGTATAGGGATGCGGCATGCGCGACACCATGGTCGCGATCTTGTCGTTGTCGGCGAGATGGGCAATGGCGTCAATGTCATCTTCGTGCGGGGCTCTGAGGACGAGCCTTTGCGAGAGAAGAACGGGGCAATCCCGCCTTTGACTATCCGGCCTCAGCCGCTCTCTGGAAAGCCGGGATTGGCTCTCCCTTTGTAGATCCCTTTGCATTGTCAGGTCCT
>NZ_CFHTCS010000513.1:0-2362 GCF_984369615.1 Martelella sp.
TTGCCGGTGAATGCGGCAAACAGCACCTCGCCATCGACATGTTCGGCAAAATAGCGCGCGAGCGTGGTCTTTCCGGTGCCGGCAAAGCCGAACAGCCGGAACACCGGTGACCGGCCTTCCTTCAGCCAGCGCGAGACAGCCTTGAGCGCTTCGTCCTGTTGCGGTGAAAACTCCATGGCCGTGACTTGGCAGGATTCGCCGCGGCGGGGCAACAAAAAAACTTGCGCCCGTCTGGAATAAAACGGGGTGCCCGCGTGTCTATCGGTTGAATGCGTCATCAGAACCCCCGACGCAACGCAACCAAACGGATCGAAAGACATGATCAGGAAAGCATCCATCCTCGCCGCCGCCACGCTCATTGCCGTGGCCGGCGCCGCCTTTGCCGGCACCAACACCTTCCGCACCATGGACACCTATGACGGTCAGGTTCTGGCCGCGCAGAACGGCCACACGCTCTACACCTATGACGGGGACGCACGGGACGTATCCGCCTGCTACGGTAGCTGCGCGACCGAGTGGCCTCCATATATCGCCAACCCTACCGCGCAACCCTTCGCGAAGTTCTCGTTTGTAGTGCGCAAGGACGGGCAGAAACAGTGGGCCCTCAATGGCGAACCTCTTTATCTCCGGGCGAATGACAAGAAGCCCGGCGACGTTACCGGCGCCAGCGTCAGCAATCTCTGGCAGGTCGCGCGCCCGGCGTGATCGCGAACCGGCGCGGCGGACACGATCCGCCGCCCCCGACAACGCGTTCGACGAGGAATTGCGGCGTTGCCTTCCCCGACTCGCACGCATGGCGCGGAGCCTGGCCGGCTCCGGCGAAGACGGCGCGGACCTGCTGCAGGACACGATCGAACGCGCACTCTCCCACAGGGCGCAATGGCGTGGCGACAATCTCGCCGGATGGCTCTATGCGATCATGGTGCATGTCAACGCCAACCACTTCCGGCACAGCAACACGCTCTGCTTTCTGGAACTTGATATGGCCGCGGAACTACCGGACGACAAAGCCGACGAGCGCCTGGAAATCGACCGCCTGACGCTCGCGGATGCACTCGATGCCCTGCCGCCGGCCGCCCGCGACCTCGTGGTTCTCAGCGATGTGGAAGGCCTCACCTATGAGGAGATCGCAGCGCGGCTCGAGATTCCGGCCGGCACGGTCATGTCGCGCCTGTCGCGCGCCCGGCGGCGCCTTGCCGAATGCCTGACAGACGATAGATCACCGCAGCATCGGCCAGAGGCTCGCCACCAGCACAAGCGCCATGACGATGTTGAACCATTTGAGCCGGTTGCCGAAAGAAAGCCAGTGCCTGAGCCCCGAACCGAATCCGGCCCAGAGCGAAATGCTGGGGATCGTGATCAGGCCAAACACGACCGCCACAATCGCGACGGAGCGACCGTAATGAGCGGGATCGGTAAAGACGGACATGGCGGTCAGCCCCATGATCCAGGCCTTCGGATTGACCCACTGGAAACCGACGGCCTGAAAGAAGGTAAGCGGCCTGCCGCTCGACGCCTCGCCGGACGCCAACTTCCGCGTCGTGCCGATCGTCCAGGCGATCCAGAGAAGATAGAGAGCGCCGGCGATCTTCGCGAAAACAAGGATGGGCGGAAAGGCGGTGATGACCGCCCCCAGACCCGCGCCGACGCCGGCCATCAGAATGGCGAAACCACAAACGACGCCGGATATGTGCGGCAGCGTGCGCAAAAAACCGAAATTCACCGTCGAGGCGAAGACCATCATATTGTTCGGGCCGGGCGTGATCGAGGCGGCAAACGCGAAGCCGAGCAATGCCAGAAGCGTCTCATGCGTCATCGCCCTGCCCCTCTTGTCTCAAACCCGTGCCGGAACGGCAGCCCCTGATCCGGCAGGACGGGGCGAGCATTTCCTCGCCCCTTCTTTCCTCACATCCCCTGAGGGCCGCGATTCATCGAGGCGGGTCCGGTGCGGCAGATCTCGACAAGGCCGAGCGGCCGCATGATCGAGATGAACTGGTCGACCTTGGAGACCTTGCCCGTCAGTTCGAACAGGAAATGCTCGACCGAGGCATCCACCACCTTGGCATCAAACGCATCGGCCAGCCGCAGCGCCTCCTGGCGCTGGTCGCCATTGCCGACCACCTTGATCAGCGCCACCTCGCGCTCGACCGGCGGGGCAATCCCGAGTTCGCGGGCGCGCACGGAAAGATCGACCACCTTGTGCACCGGCACCTGGCGGTCGAGCTGGGCCTTGATCTGCTCCAGCACATCGGGCGTGCCCTTGGTGACGATGGTGATGCGGGACAGATGCGCCTCGTGCTCGGTCTCGGACACGGTGAGGCTCTCGATATTATAGCCGCGGCCCGAGAACAGGCCGATGACG
>NZ_CFHTCS010000514.1:0-2356 GCF_984369615.1 Martelella sp.
TGACCCAGTTCAAGGACAAGGCCGGCAAGGACCGCGAGAACGCCTCGCTCGGCCTTCTGGCCTATCCGAGCCTGATGGCGGCCGACATTCTCGTCTACCGCGCCACCCATGTTCCGGTCGGCGACGACCAGAAGCAGCATCTGGAACTGACCCGCGATATCGCCATGAAGTTCAATCTTGATTTTGCCAAGAAGATCAAGGAGATCGGCAGCGGAGTTGACATCACCGTCGGCGACCAGCCGGTCCATGCCTTCTTCCCCATGGTCGAGCCGCTGATCGAGGGACCGGCGCCGCGCGTGATGAGCCTCAAGGACGGTTCGAAGAAGATGTCGAAGTCGGATCCCTCCGACCTTTCGCGCATCAACCTCACCGATGACGCCGACACCGTCGCCCGCAAGATCCGCAAGGCCAAGACCGATCCGGATGCGCTGCCGAGCGAGGTCGACGGGCTGAAGGGGCGTCCCGAGGCTGACAATCTCGTCGGCATCTTTGCTGCGCTCTCTGATCGCACCAAGGCCGATGTGCTGACCGAGTATGGCGGGCAGCAATTCTCGCAGTTCAAGCCGGCACTGGCCGAGCTTGCGGTCAATGTCCTGTCTCCGGTCAATGCCGAGATGCGCCGCCTGATCGACGATCCGGCCCATATCGACGCCGTTCTGAAGGACGGTTCGGAGCGGGCAGGGGCGATTGCCGAGAGGACGATGAAGGACGTGCACGAGATCGTCGGCCTGCTCTGACGCTTGCTTTTTGGGCATCTGTGTTATGATGGCGCGTTCGGGCCGCGGACCGGACGCCGCCTGCGAGCGCGGATATCCGCCTGGCCCGGCTCTCCCTGCCGGATGTGAAAGACGGTTTACGGCCGGAAAAACGGAGTTTCTCAAACATGGTTTCCAAACGACTTTCCGGCGAGGCCGGACATCGCCGCAAATTCATGGCCATTGTCGACGATACGCCGGAATGCAGCCGCGCGGTGCGCTATGCGGGCCGGCGCGCGAAGAATTCCAATGGCGGGCTCGTGCTCTGCTATGTGATCCCCGAACACGAGGTCCAGCAATGGATCGGCGTGCAGGAATTCATGCGGGCCGAGGCCCGCGAGGAGGCCGAGGCGATCGTCAACAAGGCGGCCGAGGCGGTGCGCGAGGCGATCGGCGTCGAACCGGAAATCGTCATCCGCGAAGGCGACCGTTCCGTCGAGATCAACGCCGTTGTCGAGGACGACCGGGATATCGCCATTCTGGTTCTCGCCGCGGGCTCCGCCAAGGACGGGCCGGGGCCGCTGGTATCGCTGCTCGCCGGCCGCGGCAAGGCCTTTACCATTCCCGTCACCGTCCTGCCCGACGGGCTGGAGGATGCCGATATCGACGCGCTCTGCTGATGCCCTTGCGGTTGCCGGTCAAAGCGCCGATATAAGGGAAAAGCCGCCCAGACGACAAGATTTGGAGATGAAGATGTTCATCCAGACCGAGACCACGCCGAACCCGGCGACCCTGAAATTCCTGCCCGGCAAGGTGGTTATGGAAAGCGGCAATGCGGATTTCCGCTCGGCCGATGATGCGATCGTTTCGCCGCTGGCGACCCGCCTCTTCGCCGTGCCCGGCGTTGAAGGGGTGATGTTCGGCTATGATTTCGTGGCCGTGACCAAGGGCGATCCCGAATGGCAGCACCTGAAGCCGGCGATTCTCGGCGCGATCATGGAGCATTTCATGTCCGGCGCGCCGGTCATGGCCGGTGAGGCTCCACAGGTGGAAGATGACAGCGGCGAGGAATTCTTCGACGCCGGCGACGAGACGATCGTCGCCACGATCAAGGAACTGCTCGACACCCGCGTCCGCCCGGCCGTTGCCCAGGATGGCGGCGACATCACCTTCCGTGGCTATCGCGAGGGCACGGTGTTCCTCAACATGCGCGGCGCCTGCTCGGGCTGCCCCTCCTCGACGGCGACGCTGAAACACGGCGTCCAGAACCTCCTGCATCACTTCGTCCCCGAAGTGGAGCATGTCGAGGCCGTCTGAAAACCGTGGCGATACGGTTCTGAAAGGTCCGCAATGCTGATACTGGCGCTCGATACGGCGCAGGCCGATTGTGCGGCCTGCCTTTTCGATACGACAAGCGATGTCGTGCTTGCCCGCACGGTCGAGACGATCGGCAAGGGCCATGCCGAACGGCTTATGGCCGTGATCGACGAGACGCTGCAGCATGCGGGAAGGGCACCAGCCGGTTTCGACCGGATTGCGGTCAATGTCGGGCCGGGGTCGTTCACCGGCGTGAGGGTCGGCGTCTCGACCGCCCGCGCGCTGGCGCTGGCGACAAAGACGGAATGCGTCGGGGTTTCATCGCTTTCCGCACTTGGCTTCCA
>NZ_CFHTCS010000515.1:0-2349 GCF_984369615.1 Martelella sp.
CACTGACCGGTGTGGCGGTGTTCAGCGCGGTGGTGAACCTGCTGATGCTGACGGGGCCGTTGTTCATGCTGCAGGTCTATGACAGGGTCTTGTCCAGCCACTCATCGGCCACGCTTCTGGTCCTGTTTGCCATCGTCGCCTTTCTCTATGGGTTGATGGGGTTTCTCGATCATGTGCGCGGAAGGGTTCTGGCGCGCGTCGGCGCGCGGTTTCAGGCACGGCTCGATGGAAGGGTTTTTCGCGCCGTTTTGAAACAGGCGGAGCATCCCGGTCTGCGGGAGCAGCCTGCGGGTGGGCTGAGGGATCTCTCCAGCATTCAGGCTTTCCTCTCCTCGCCTCTGCCCGGCGCTGCCTTCGACCTGCCCTGGACACCGCTGTTTCTGGCGATCCTGTTTGCCTTCAACATGTGGATGGGTTGGCTCGGGCTTGCCGGCGGCATTGTCATCGGCGTTCTTGCCTTTGCCAATCAGCGGCTGACGCAGAAGAGCCAGGCGGATGCCGCCCGGCTGGCGCGGGACGCCGATGCGGCGACCGAACGCACCCGCAAGCAGATCGAGACCGTGCGCGCGCTGGGCATGATGGGCCCGCTTGTCTCCCGCTGGCACGCGGTGCGGGAAACGGCGCTTGAGGCGCAGATCGCGGCGTCAGACCGGGGCGGCGGGCTGACGGCGGCGACCAAAGCCTTCCGGCTTCTGCTCCAGTCTGCCGTGCTGGCGCTCGGCGCGCTCCTGGTGCTCGACGGGCAATTGTCCGCCGGCGCGATGATTGCGGGCTCCATCCTGCTCGGTCGCGCGCTTGCGCCCATCGAGCAGGTGATCGGCCAGTGGGCGACTTTCCAGAAGGCCGGCCGCGCCTGGTCGTCGCTTGCCCAATTACTAAGCGCCGTGCCTGAAGGCGAAGCGCCCATGCCCCTGCCGCGGCCGGAGGGCCGGCTTTCGGTGGAAGCTATCACCGTCGTTCCCCCCGGCGAAAAAAAAACGGTTCTGTCGGGTATCAGCGTTGCCGTGGAACCCGGCAAGGCGCTTGCCGTCATCGGGCCGAGTGCTGCGGGCAAATCGAGCTTTGCCCGCGCGGTTACCGGGCTTTGGCCGGCGGCGGGCGGCGTGGTGCGTCTCGGCGGTGCGGATATCCGCCACTATGATCCCGATGTCCTGGGCAGCCTCATGGGCTATCTGCCGCAGACCGTCATGCTGTTTCCCGGAACGGTGGCACAGAACATCGCCCGTTTTACCGCAGACCCGGACCCGGAGGCCGTCGTCCTGGCGGCCCGGCGGGCCGGCGCCCATGACCTTATCCTGTCATTGCCCGATGGCTATGACACGGTTCTGACTGAAGGCGAGAGCCGGCTTTCGGGCGGCCAGCGGCAGCGGATCGGACTGGCGCGCGCGCTTTATGGCGATCCGGTCGTCCTGGTGCTGGATGAGCCGAATGCGAGCCTCGATGATCCGGGCGTGAAGGCGCTGAATGGGGCGATCGCGACGGCGAAGGCCGATGGGCGAGCCGTCATCATCATGTCGCATCGGCCCTCGGCGCTGGCCGAATGCGACGATGTGCTTCTGCTCGACGGCGGACAGGCGCGCGCGGTCGGCCCGCGTGACGAAGTGCTGCAGCGCTTTGTCCGTCCGCCGCAGGGCAAGATTGCGGGAGGCGTGCAATAAGATGAGCGACAGGGACTGGACGCCTCATCACTATCTGCGCAACGGCTTTCTGGCGCTGGCCGTGGGGCTTGGCGCTTTTATTGTCTGGGGCTTTGCCACCGAGATCAACGGCGCGGTGGTTGCCTCCGGCCTGGTGGAGGTCGAGGCGCGCCGCCAGGTGATCCAGCACCGCGACGGCGGCATTGTCGCGGCGATCGAGGTGCGCGACGGCATGCCCGTTGCGGCCGGCCAACCGCTGATCCGCCTTGACGGCACGGAGCTTGCGGCCGAGCGGCAGATGCTGTCGCGGCAATTGTTCGAGGCCGAAGCCCGGCTCGCGCGTTTGGCGGCTGAGGTTAGGGGCGATGACGTGCTCACCTTCGGACAGGCCCTGAAGGATAAGGCGGCAGAAGATGACGAGCTCGAACGGGTTCTGGCCGATGAACAGGCTCTGTTCGAAGCACGGCGCGACACGCTGGCGCTGACCCGGCAGCAGCTTGAAAAGCAGAAGCTCCATACCGAGGCGGTGATCGAGAGCAAGGGACACCAGCTTGTCGCGCTCAACAAGCAGTATGATATCCTCGATGAAGAAGTGAAGCGGTATCAGGGCCTCTTGAAGCGGGGGCTTTCGCAGGCAAGTCCGGTCTCGACGCTGAAACAGCAGGCGGCCGAACTCGAAAGCGATATCGCCGGGCTCGAGGCCTCGATTGCC
>NZ_CFHTCS010000516.1:0-2346 GCF_984369615.1 Martelella sp.
CGAGGCGCAGGCCGAAAAGATCAACACCGTCTATCGCGCGCGTCGCGATGCGATGCTGAAGGCGCTTGCCGACTACATGCCGGCCGGCGTCGAGTGGACGCGGCCGCAAGGCGGCATGTTCGTATGGCTGACCCTGCCGGAAAGCATGGATGCCGCGGCCCTTCTGCCGGTATCGCTGAAGAGCGCCAAGGTCGCCTTCGTGCCGGGCAACGCCTTTTATGCCGATGGCAGCGGGCCCAACCACCTGCGCCTGTCCTTCTCCTGTTCGGCGCCGGAGGTTATCGATGAGGGGATCAGGCGCCTCGGCGCCGTCTTGACCGAGGAACTGGCCGCCGCGGCCTGATTTCCGGCGTTTTTTATTGCCATTGCTGCAAGGCCCGTCATTTCCTATGACGGGCCTTTCGTTTGGCGGGTCTCTCCTGTAGCGTGCGGGCCCGCTTTCAGACCTCAGCAGGATTTCCCATGCCCGTTTCGCTTCTCGCCGCCCCGCAGGACTGGCCCCCGGAAAACCAGGCCTTTCCGATCCGGGAAATCGATATCCGCGTCAGCGACGAGGATCCGGTCGGTCTTCAGCGCTTCGATGCCGAGGTCGCGTCGAACTGGGAACGCGAGAAGGCCGCCAATCCCCATCTTTTCAACGGTCGCCTGGTCGCGCTCAACGAGGTGAAACTGTGCGACGGCGCGGTCCGGGCAACGGGGCAGCTCGTTCCCTACGCCTATCACCTCTGGTGGCGTCGCCAGGACCAAAAACCGCGCACCTTTCACAGTTTCGGCATGCCCGTCATCCGCTCGTCCGATGGGGCGATCATTGCCATTCGCATGAGCAGCATCACCGCCAATGCCGGCAAGGTCTACTGCGCCTCCGGCTCTCTGGAGGAGGATGACATCGTTGACGGCCGCATCGATCTTGACGCCAACATGGCGCGGGAGGTCGCCGAGGAGACCGGCCTCGCGCTTGACGACATGGAGCCGGAGCCGGACTATTTCTGCGCATGGTGCGGCCAGATCGTCATGTTTTATCGCTTCTTCCAGTCGTCGGTTGAGGCGGCCGGCCTGATGGAGCGGGTCCGCGACCATATGCGCCGGGATACGGAAGGGGAAATCGATGCCGTTCTGGCGATAACCGGCGACAACAGGGACGATTTCGATTACGCCCATTCCATGCCGCCCGTGCTGGACCTTGTTTTCGGCAGGCGCGGAAGAGGGTAGACTGTCCGGCGAAATGGCAGAGGAGCATTTGCTGAGATGCGGGAATATGCGATCTATGATGTGTTCACGGCGGAGCGCTATCGCGGCAATCCCCTGGCTGTCGTCTTCGACGCCGAAGGGCTGAGCGACGACGAGATGCAGGCCATTTGCTGCGAGTTCAACCTCTCCGAGACGATTTTCCTGCTGGCGCCGGACCATGTGTCGCAGTCGGCCGCCGCGCGCATCTTCACGCCGGGCGGGGAGCTGCCCTTTGCCGGCCACCCGACCGTGGGCGCCGCGATCGCGCTCGCCGAGCGCCAGCACGGCAGCGACAGCGAGATCGACATGGTCTCCGTGCTCGGCGAGAAGATCGGCCCGGTGCGCTGCGCAGTGAAGCTCAGACAGGATGCCGCCAGCTTTGCCGAATTCGATCTGCCAAAACTCTCGCGTCGCTGCGCTGAGAAGATTGCGCGTGAGAATCTTGCCGAGGCGCTTGGCATCGGAGTCGACGAAATCGGTTTTGAAAATCATGTTCCAACGATCTGGTCGGCGGGAGTTCCGTTCGCGCTCATCCCCGTCAGAAATCTCGGGGTTGCGGAGAAAATCGACTTCGATCCGCGTCGCTGGAATTCCTTTTCTCCGTTGATCGAGGGGCTCCCGGTCTGGGCCTATGTCTATACTCGCGGCGGTGTGCGACACGATATCCATTTCCACACCCGGATGTTTGCGACCGACGGTATTACCGAGGA
Source organism: Martelella sp. (assembly GCF_984369615.1). Classification (NCBI taxonomy): domain Bacteria; kingdom Pseudomonadati; phylum Pseudomonadota; class Alphaproteobacteria; order Hyphomicrobiales; family Aurantimonadaceae; genus Martelella; species Martelella sp. Next base: position 1,938 of record NZ_CFHTCS010000516.1, read on the forward strand.
CCCGGCAACCGGATCCGCGGCCGCGGCGTTCTCGGGCGCCATCCAGCATTTCGACGCGCCGGGCGAGGGGTCCCATTCCTTCGTCATCGAACAAGGCGTCGAAATGGGGCGGCCCTCCTATATCAGGTTGAATCTTGAGACCGGGCCCGGCGGGGAGATCAGCGCGGCCCGCATTGGCGGCCAGGCCGTCTGCGTGGCGCGCGGCACGCTGCTCTAGCGCGTTTTCGCGGCCGTGTTCGGGGCTGTGTAAAGAAAAGGAAATTGGCGTCAAAAAAATGAAACAGGACGCTGGACAATCCGCCGAATCCCCATTATACGGCCCTCACACGACGCGAAAGCGACGTGTCTCGTGGGTGATTAGCTCAGTTGGTAGAGCAGCTGACTCTTAATCAGCGGGTCGTAGGTTCGA
>NZ_CFHTCS010000517.1:0-2334 GCF_984369615.1 Martelella sp.
CTGGCGGCGACATTCCTGCTCGGCATCTTCAACCATTTCGGGCTGAACCTGACCGTCCTGCTTCTAGCCCAACGCAAGCCTGAAGCCCGCGGAACGCTGATCGGCCTCAACACCACCGCCACCTATATCGCGGTGTTCTTCGGGCCGCTCTTGATGAGCGCTCTCTACGCGGGCATCGGGTTCGGGGCGGTCAGCCTGTGCGGCGGCGTGTGTCTGGTGGTCTGCGCCGGTCTGATGTGGCGCATGCGCCGGGCCTGACTACCGCTCAGTGCAAGTCGCGCGGGATGGGAGCGCCGACCGAAAAGCCGGAGAAGCGGACCTTCAGCCCCGCCCGTTCCGGCGTGCAGGCGGTCATGCCGACGAACGCGTCGGATGAAGGGAAGGGGCAAAGCCGCGCCATCTGCCAGTGGCCGTCGCCGAGATGAAACTGAACGCGCACGGCATCATCATGGCGGGTTATGCGGACGGAGACGGGCGTTTGCGGGTCTGCGTCAGGCAGCGGAATGACGGACCAGTCCGAGACATCGCGGGTCACCACGGTGGAGAAGTGCATCAGCCCGTCGGTGAACTCGATACCCGCCTTGATCCAGTGGGTCTCGTCGATCCTGAGGATCAGGCCGGCCTGATCGTAAAGCGTCTCGTAATCGGCCGTCACCGTGGCGCTGGCGGAGAAGTCGCCGGCGACCGGCTCCAGAAAGGCATGGCCGCTGTCGCGGGTAAAGCCATAGAAGGTCTTGCGCCAGAAATCGGTAGCCTTGTCGGTCACCAGTTCCAGCGTTCCGTTTTCCCCGGACCATTCGGCCGGTTCGTTCAGCCATTGCGCCATGATGTTCCTCCGTGCCGTGCCTATTCCGGCAGGCGGTAGTCTTTCAACCGGTCTTCCCGCGAAACAAAAAGCCTGCCGCTCTCCTGAAAATCGGGGCTGACCAGCGGCACGATCTTTTCCGCCACTTCGCTTGGATGCGGCAGTGTCATCGGGTCTTCGCCGGGGGCTGCCTGCGCGCGCATGGCGGTGCGGGTACGGCCGGGATCGAAATTCGTGACCCTGATCGGGGTGTGCGCGGTTTCAGCAGCCCAGGTGCGCCCCAGAACCTCGACGGCGGCCTTGGAGGCGGCATAGGCGCCCCAGAAGGGCCGGCAGGTATGGGCGACGCCGGAAGAAATCAGCACCGCGCGACCGGCATCGGACTGCAGCAGGAGCGGCTCGAGCGAACGGATCAGCCGCCAGGTCGCCGTCACGTTCACGGTCATCACCTGCTCGAACACCTTGGCTTCCAGATGCGCGAGCGGCGAGACGACGCCGAGGACGGCGGCATTGGCGACCATGATGTCGAGCTTGCCCCAGCGGGTGAAGATAGAGCCGCCGAGCCGGTCGATCGCGCCCATATCGGCAAGGTCCATCGGCACCAGCGTCGCCGAGCCGTTGCCGTCGGCCTTGATCGCGTCGTCCAGCTCCTCGAGCCCGCCGACGGTGCGCGCGCAAGCGATCACATGCGCGCCTTCTTTCGCCAGTGCCAGCGCGGTGAAATAACCGATGCCGCGCGAGGCGCCGGTAACGACGGCCAGACGGCCTTCGAGTGACTTGCTCATGATGTCTTCTCCGGACGTGTTCAGGCTTCAGCCGTTTCCGGCCAGAAGCTCGATCTTGGAAAACTCGCCCTCATGCTCCTTGTCGAGCAGGCGGGTCGGATAGTCCCCGGTGAACTGGTGGTCGGTGAACTGCGGCAGGGCATTGTTGCGCTTCTCGCCGCCGACGGCCATGTACAGCCCGTCGATCGAGAGAAACTGCAGCGAATCCGCGCCGATGAACTTGCACATGTCGGCGAGCGTCTTGTGGTTGTTGGCAAGCAGCTTGTCGCGGTCGGGCGTGTCGATGCCGTAGAAGTCGGAATGATAGATCATCGGGCTGGCAACGCGGATATGCACCTCTTTCGCCCCGGCCTCCCGCAGCATCTGCACGATCTTCACCGACGTCGTGCCGCGCACGATCGAATCGTCGATCAGCACCACGCGCGCGCCGGCAATCACCGCCTTGTTGGCCGAATGCTTCAGCTTCACGCCGAAGGCGCGGATCTGCTGCGTCGGCTCGATGAAGGTGCGGCCCACATAATGGTTGCGGATGATGCCGAGCTCGAAGGGAATGCCGCTCTCCTGCGCATAGCCGATCGCCGCCGGCGTGCCGCCATCGGGAACGGGCACGACCACGTCGCCTTCGACGGGCGCCTCGCGGGCGAGATTGACGCCCATGTTCTTGCGGGTCTGATAGACATTGCGACCGCCGACGATGGAATCGGGACGGGCGAAATAGACATATTCGAACAGGCAGAGCCGTTC
>NZ_CFHTCS010000518.1:0-2306 GCF_984369615.1 Martelella sp.
CGCCCGGCTTGCGGTCGGCCGGCAGCAGAAGCGCGAGCGCGATAACCCCTACATAGGCAGCGAGATTGTAGATCAGCGCCATGGCGAAGGCGCTGACATAGGCCGGGTGGTTGTCGGCGCCCGCCTGCAGCGCAATGCCGAGACGGGCGAAGAAGATGCCGCTGACGATGGCGATGCCGAAGGCGCCGCCGAGTTGCTGGACAGCCTGCAGCGCGCCGGAGGCCGATCCCGCCTCCTCATGCGGCACGCCCGACAGGACAAGCTGGAAGATCGAGGCGATGGCAATGCCGAGGCCGAGACCGGAGACGATCAGCGGCGCAAACAGCGCCCAGCGCGACACCTCGTCGCCGACGCCGAGCACATAGAGCCTGAGCCAGAACATGCCGACGCCGAGCAGCGCGATGCCGAAGATCACCCGCGGCTTCAGGTAGGTATGGCCGATCCGGCCGCTGATCAGCGACGCGGTGAACACGCCGAGCGAAAACGGCACCGTGGTCATGCCCGATTTCAGGGCCGAGAAGCCGAAACCCACCTGCAGGAAGATCGCGAGGCAAAGGAAGAAGCCAGGAAGCGTGGAGAAGAAGAACAGCGCCATCGAGCCGCCGACCATGAAGTTGCGGTTCTTCATCAGCTGAAACGAGAGAAGCTGCGGCTTCTTGCGGGCATTCTGCCGTCGCTCCCAGAGCACAAAGGCGAGGAGCACGGGAAAGGCGGCGGCCATCATGGCAAAGCACCAGAGCGGCCAGCCGAAGGTGCGGCCTTCCACCAGCGGAAAGATCAGCATGAACATGGCCAATGCGATCAGCAGGATGCCGAGATAGTCATTGCGGGTATCGGCGCGGCGCGGCGTTGACGGCACGAGCTTCGCGCCGGCGATGATGGCGAACAGGCCGATCGGCAGGTTGATCAGGAAGATCGCGCGCCAGCCGAGGCCGAACAGGCTGTGCTCGACGAGAAAGCCGCCAATGATCGGCCCGCTGACGGTCGCGATCCCCGCCATCATGCCGAAGAAGCTGAAGGCGCGGGCGCGCTCGTGCGGCGCGAACATCACCGTCGTCAGCGCCAGGACCTGCGGCGTCATCATCGCCGCCGAAAACCCCTGGAACAGGCGCGCAAGCACCAGCATCAGCGTGGTATGGGAAAGCCCGCACAGGGCCGAGCCGAGCGTGAAACAGGCGACGCCGGCGATGAACATGGACTTCTTGCCGACAATATCGCCGAGCCGCCCGAAGGGCAGAAGCGCGAGCGCAAACATCAGCACATAGCCGGCGACGATCCATTCAATGGCGGAGTTGGAGGCGTTCAGCCCCTCTTGGATCGACGGCAGCGCCACATTGACGATGGTGACATCGAGCATGTTCATGAATACGGCCGACAGCAGCACGGCGAGCGCCGTCCAGCGGCCCGGGTTCTGCTCGGTCGTCGCGCCGCTCGGCGCGGTCTCCGTCTGACTGGAAGCCAATGGGATCTCCGCATCTTGGTTGAAGGGCCGTCACCAATTGGGCGAGGACGGCGGAAATGTCAATTGTCGGCGGGCCCACCCGTCAGCCGAGCATCATGCCCTCGGGCGCCGGCTTTTCGCCGGACGGCTTGACGGCCGGCATGAACAGCGCGGCGGCAAACACCGTCGCCATGGCGAAGATCATGTAGCCGATGCCGGCGGAAAAGCCGGCGACATAGGCGTCCGCCGTCGCCGCGCCCGCCAGTTGGCGCGCTGAGATGATGGAGAAGAACAGGGCGCTGGCAATGGCGATGCCGAGCGCGCTGCCCGCCTGCTGGATGGCCTGCAGCGCGCCGGAGGCAGAGCCCGCATCGCTGCCGGGCACATCGGCAAGGATCGTCTGGAACAGCGGCGAGGCGGTCATGCCGAGCGAAAAGCCGCAGATGAACAGGGGCGGGGCGAAATCGAGGATGGCGAGATGCCGGTCGGCCCCGAGAACGACGAAGAACAGCATCACATAGCCGGCCGCCATCATTGCCGATGCCGCAAGGATCCGCCCCTTCAGGAAACGGTCGGACAGGCGGCTGTTGGTGAAGGCGGAGAGAAAGGCGCCGAGCGGAAAGGGGATGGTGGAGAGACCCGCCTCGAGCGGGGTGAAGCCGAAACCCTGCTGCAGGAAGATCGCGAAGGTCATGAACAGGCCCGCCGGGGTCGAGTAAAACACCAGCGCGACGAAGCCGCCGAGTCGATAGCCGTGATTGCGCATCAGCGAGACCGGCAGAAGCTGCGACAGGCCCCTCCGTTCGCGTCGCCGCTCGAAGACATAGAAGGCGGCAAAGGCCGGGAAGGCCGCGATGATCATGGC
>NZ_CFHTCS010000519.1:0-2279 GCF_984369615.1 Martelella sp.
AATTTGCGCAGGCGGGTCTCGTCGGCGGGTTTCTGCTCAAGCATGGACATTCGGCCCTGTTCCCCGCTGCTGGCGCATGGCGGGGCAATGCCCCCTGAACCATGCGGTATTTCCTGAAAGCCACAGCCAATCCCGCGCAGACAGAGTGCGACGGGGCTTGCGGCCTCGCTCAAAAGAGCCCGCAAGCGCCTAAGGGGAGCGCTTGCGGGATAGTCCTAGACCTAGTGGTCTGAGCGGTGATGTAAAGGGGGTGGGCGCCGGAAGCGTCAGAAAGCTTCCATCTCGGCCTTCACCTTTGCCAGGAAATCGGCCCTAGTCTTGTCGGTGCAGTTGTTCATGTCGTAATGCGCCATGAACGACACCGGAGCGCCGAGCTTGATCTGGGCGCGCAGCACGCGCTTGACGATCTTTTTCGGCGGATTGCCGGCCAGAAAGGCCCGCATCGGCGTTGCGCCATAGGTGAAAACAGCCGCAAGCTTCCTGATATGGCGCAGCGTCGGGGTCAGTTTCCCGTCCTCGAGCGCGAAGGAAACGCCCGGCAGCCAGACCCGATCGAAATAGCCTTTCAGCATGGCCGGAAAGCCGAAATTCCATACCGGCGTGACGATGACGAGGGCTTCGGCCTTGCGCAAGCGCTCGACATAGCCTTCAACCGGTGCGGTATTTTCCGGATAGTCGTGATAGCCGATCCGCTCCTCGCGGGTCAGGACCGGCTGGAAACCCTCGGCGTAAAGATCGCAATCATCGACCTCGTGGCCGGCCTTCTTCAGGCTTTCCACGACCTGGGCATGAAGCGCCGCGCCGAAGCTCGTTTCCACCGGATGGCTGAAGAGAACGAGAACGCGCATCCTATTCGGCTCCCGTCTCGGAAAGGCCCTTGAACAGGAAGTTCTTGCCGGCCTTGAAATCGAAGTCCGGATTTTCCCAGGCGATCATCTTGCCGGGGTTCAGAAGGCCCTTGGGATCCGTTTCCTTTTTGAAGGCAAGCTGCAATTCGTCGGTCTGCTTCATGCCGCCTTCTTCCAGCGTGTAGCGGTGCGGGTTAAAGATCGGGCAGCCATGATCCTCGTGGATGCGGATGATCTCTTCCAGCCGCTCGGCCGTGGTGTAGCGCACCAGCGGCAGGCCGGAACACTGGATCGCGCCGTCAAAACGCAGGAATTCCAGATGGCCGATCACCTCGTCGCCGAAAAGCGCGGTCATCTCCTGGACCTTGGCCACATGATCGGGTCCGGGATACTGGACCTGCAGATAAGTGAAGGCATCCGGCTCCATCTTCAGCGCTCTGAGCGTCGTGTGGTTCCAGCCGAGTTCATAGGCGCGCGGCAGGCCGCGCAGGCTTTCGGCCTCATCGGAGCGGAAGCGGATCTCGCCCTTGTAGAGGTTCACCAGCGCCTCGAAGGGTTCCAGCGAATGCGGCGCCACCATGACGACGGAGACAGACTCACCTTCCCTCAGATAGGGCTTGTGGCGGTTGAAATAGGAATAGGGCACGGGAGCCGCGATCGGGGCGATTTCCTTGACGAGAATGCCGGAGGATTTCGCCAGACGGTCGGAAAAGCGCACGGCATCCATGAAGGTCTCGTGGCCGACCATCACATCCACCCAGTCATAGGCGGGCGCCAGCGGCATCTCGACCTCGGTGATAATGCCGTTGGTGCCGTAGGCGTGGCTGACCTTCAGGAGGTCGCGCGCCGTCAGTTCCATCACCCGCGGTTCTGCCTCCAGCGTAACAATCCGCAAACGCAGAACATTGCCGAGGTCGCGAAGGCCGCCCCAGTGGACCGAGCCGACGCCGCCGGAGCCGCCGGCGATGAAGCCGCCGAGCGTGGCCTGGCCGGTGGTCGAGGGATGGAAGCGCAGTTCCTGCCCGGATTTTTCCTTCAGCTCCCTGTCAAGCTGGGCGCAGATGATGCCGGCCTCAGCGATGACGCGGCCGGGCTTTATGTCCTTGATGGCGTTCATCTTGGTCATGTCGAGCACGATGCCGCCGGAAAGCGGCATGCACTGCCCGTAATTGCCTGTGCCGCCGCCGCGCGCCGTGACGGGAACGTCATTTTTGAACGCGACCTTCAGGATCCGGATCAGCTCTTCCTCGTTCTTCGGCGAGACGACCAGATCGCCGGTCACATTCTCAAGCTGTTCCTTCAGGATTGGAGAATACCAGTAGAAATCCCGGCTCTTGCGCAGAACCATATTGGGATTGTCCTCAATGGCGATGCCTTCGAGTTCGGCCTTGATCTGTTGATAGTCCGGCATGTTCACTTATCCATCAGCGG
>NZ_CFHTCS010000520.1:0-2278 GCF_984369615.1 Martelella sp.
AATCGGGCTTCTCTACGTCAAGTTTTGGATGACGTTTGGCACCGCCACGACGTCCTGAAGACCTGTAGTATAGGGCCATATCTATTTTCTAAGGCGAGAACAAACGTCCTCCTTCTTTGTTCGCTCTCCTCCAGACGTGCGTCATCATCATTGTCGTCGTCAACAAACATCATGGTGTTCTTGAACTCTGGGGATGATGGGCGTACATGTGTGGTTACCGGCGGAGGGAACGGCATGGGGCTCGCCATTGCGGTAATGCCCATGGTCGCACAGGCCTATGGCCGCGGCGATGAGGTCGCCGTGCGCCGCTCCATGCGCATGGGCATGTGGGCTTCGATCATCTACAGCGTCTTGTCTCTGCCCTTGTTCTTCTGGGCCGAACCGATCCTTCTGGCGCTCGGTCAGGAGCCGGATGTGGCGGCCAAGGCGGCGCAGTATCTCTTTGTCGTCGGTTTCGCGCTGTTCCCGGCGCTGCTGTTCCAGGTCCTGCGTTCGCTGGTGAGCGCGACGGGTCACGCGCGGGTGGTTCTGTGGGTGTCGATGCTGACGCTGGTCGTCAATGCCGTGGTCGCCTACGGGCTGGTGCTCGGCGGGTTCGGAATGCCGCAACTGGGCATTCGCGGCGCGGCGATCGCGACCTTTGTCGGGCAGGCGTTTGGCTTCCTGTATCTGGTCGCCTATATCGGCCGCGACGCGATGCTTGCCCGTTATGCGCTTTTCGTCCGCTTCTGGAAGCCGGACTGGCAGGCGCTGAGAGAGGTGGTCCTGCTTGGCCTGCCGATCGGGATTTCCGTTCTGGCGGAAGTATCGATGTTTACCGTTTCGTCGGTTCTGATGGGCCAGTTCGGCACTGTGCCGCTGGCCGCCCACGGCATTGCCATCCAGCTGTCCTCGATCACCTTCATGGTGCCGCTGGGCTTGTCCCAGGCGGCCACGGTGCGCGTCGGCGTGTTCCACGGCGCGAACGACCGGGCCAATGTGACGCGGGCCTCCGCCATTGTCATGGTGGTGGCGATCGGCTTTGCCGTTGCAAGCGGCCTGGCCTTTGCGTTCGCGCCGCGCGCGCTGTCGTCGCTCTTCATCGATGTCAGCCTGCCGGATGCGGCAGCCGTGATCGCCTATGCCGCGCCTTTGATCGTCATCGCGGCGCTGTTTCAGCTGCTCGATACGGCGCAGGTGATCATGAACGGGTTTCTGCGCGGTCTGAAAGATACCCGTATCCCCATGGTGCTGGTGCTGATTGCCTACTGGATCATCGGCCTGCCGGTCGCCTGGCTGCTCGCCTTTCCCGCCGGCCTCGGCGGGATCGGCATCTGGATCGGCTTTCTCTGCGGTCTCGGGGCTGCGGCGGTGATGCTCAGCATCCGCTACTGGCGGCTGCTGCAAAAGACGTAAGGTTAGGCTGAACGGGCCTTTTCCTTTCGTTTTCGCTAAAACAGGTCGATAGTGACGGGGCCGGCGCGAGCCGGACCTGTCACCGCGGACGGGAGGAAAGACGATGCGCAACGACATCATTTTCGGGGCTGTCCTGCCCTGGCTGACCTATCTTCTGGCCAAACACTACGATTTTTCAACGGTCCACGCCCTGGCGCTCGGCTCGATCTTCCCGATCGCGGTGATTGTCGTGGCCTATGTCCGCAGCAACCGGCTGGCGGCGATCGGCGTCATTACCCTGGCCGCCACCGTGGCCTCGCTGGTCGGCAGCCTTTATTTCGACAGCCCGTATCTGGCATTGCTGAAGAACTCGCTGATCACCGGATTCATCGGTCTCGTCTTCGCCGGCTCGCTTCTCATGCCGCGCCCGCTGGTGTTTCATTTTGCCACGGAGGGCGAGGGCGAGGACCGCAAGCGCCTGAACCGCCTCTATGCCGCCTCGGCCGATTATCGCGCGCTGATGCGTTTCATGACGCTTGCCTGGGCGGCGGTGCTGATCGGGGAAGCCTCTCTTCGCGCGCTGCTCATCCCGCTGCTGCCGGTCAGCGTCTTTCTGGTGGTTTCGGAGGCGATGTGGATTGCCGTCTTCGCGCTGATGATGGCGTGGAGCTGGCGTTATGGCGGGCGAAAGGGCAAGGCGATCGCCGATGCGGAGGCCGCTCGCGAAAAGCATTCCTTTTCACGCCACCCACGCAACAAAAAAGGGCCGCGACACGCGACCCCTTGAAGCGATCTCAAGACCCTTGGTCCCTCAGGCGCGCTCTTCCAGGAGTGCCTCGCCCTTCGTCTCGCGCACCAGATTGATGAAGCGGCGGAAGAGGTAGTGGCTGTCCTGCGGGCCGGG
>NZ_CFHTCS010000521.1:0-2277 GCF_984369615.1 Martelella sp.
CGCATATCGATGTCATGCGTGCCCTGCCGCTGATGGGCTGGCAGCTTCATGTCCTGGGCAATCGCAGCCGTATCGTGTCCGCGCAGTCCGCGGCAATCGGCTTTTCGCTGCTGATCTTTCTGCTTGTCGGGGTAATCGTTTTTTTCGTGATCGGCCGGATCGAGGATCGTGTCCTGCTCCGGCGGCGAGAGCGGGCCGCGGCCCTGCGTCTCGAACGCGCCGTGCGCGACCGGACGAAGGAGCTCAGCCGGGCAAACCGCAACCTGTCGCACGAAATCGAGGAGCGGATCGAGGCAGAACGGGAACTGAAACGCGTTCAGCACGAACTGATACAGGCTGCCAAGCTCGCCGGCGTCGGCCAGATGGCGGCGGCACTCAGTCACGAGATCAACCAGCCGCTGGCCGCGATCGAGACCTATGCAGGCAATACCCGGAAAGCGCTGGCGCTGGGCAGGCAGGAGCTCGCCGCCGGCAATCTGGACCGCATTACGGCCATGGTCGCCCGCATCTCCGAGCTTTCGGGCACACTGTTGTCGTTTTCGCGCAAGCCCGAGACAAAGCTGCAGCCCGTGGCGGTGCAGGCAGCGCTGCACGAGGCGCTGATCCTGATCCGGCCGAAAGCGGAACGGGCCGGGGTCGCAATCGCTGTCGATCCGGCGCTTGATGGCGTGATGGTGGAGGCCGGGCGCATCCGGCTGTCGCAGGTGTTCGTCAACCTCTTCGGCAATGCGATCGACGCGCTTGCGGGGCGGGCTGACGGGCGGATTGCCGTGGAGCTGAAAAGCGCCGGCGACGAGGTCTGTCTGCATGTCCGCGACAACGGGCCGGGGATCGCGCCGGAACTGGCGGGCGAGGTGTTCGAGCCGTTCTTCACCACCCGCACCGGACAGGGGAGCGGCCTGGGACTATCTATCGTCTATAACATCATGCAGGATTTCGGTGGCAGTGTTACGCTTTTGCGGGCCGAGGGCGGCGCGGTCTTCGAATTGCGGCTGAAGGCGGCGCAAGCGGATTAGGGAGATTTCGACAGGTCATGGCAATGCAAACGGCAACACCGCTCGTTCATCTGGTCGATGATGACGATGATCTTCGCCACGCGCTGGCGCAGGGGCTGGAGCTCGAGGGCGTCAATGTCGCCGTGCATGACAGTGCCGCACCCGCGCTGGAGCGCATTACCCATGAGGCCTATGCCGTGCTCGTTACCGATATCCGCATGCCGGGCATGGACGGCATGGCGCTCCTGAAATCGACGCTTTCGATCGATCCGACCTTTCCGGTGATCCTGATTACCGGGCATGGCGATGTGCAGATGGCCGTCGATGCGATGCGGGCGGGCGCTTATGATTTCATCGAGAAGCCATTCCAGGCCTCCCGCCTCTACACCGTCATCGACCGCGCGCTGGAAAAACGGCGGCTTGTTCTGGAAAACCGGACGCTACGCTCGGAACTCGACGGCCATGACGCGCTGTCGCTCCGGCTGGTGGGGCGGACGGAGGGGATCGTCAGGCTGCGCGAGCAGATTGCCATGCTTGCCGACACCGATGTCGATGTGCTGGTGCGCGGCGAAACCGGCGCCGGCAAGGAAGTCGTCGCCCGCGCACTGCACGAAACCGGCGCGAGAGCGAAAGGCAATTTCGTTGCGATCAATTGCGCGGCCGTGCCGGCCGATATGATCGAGGCGGAGCTCTTCGGCCATGAGGTGGGCGCTTTCACCGGCGCGAGCAAACAGCGGATCGGCAAGCTCGAACATGCCGATGGCGGCACCGTGTTTCTGGACGAGATCGAGTCCATGCCGCTCGACCTTCAGGCCAAGATCCTGCGCGCCATCGAAACCCGGACCGTCGAGCGGCTTGGCTCCAACAAGCAGATCGCGCTCGATATCCGGATCGTCGCGGCGTCGAAATCGGATCTCAAGCTGGAAAGCGATGCCGGGCGTTTCCGGGCCGATCTTTATTACCGGCTGAATGTCGTCACCCTCGATATCCCGTCGCTTCGGGAGCGCAGGGACGACATTCCGCTGCTGTTCTTCTTTCTGGCGCGGGATGCGCGGGCGCGGTTTCGCCGGGAGATACCGGAGATCTCGCCGCTGCTGCAGGCCGGGCTGATGGCGCATGACTGGCCCGGCAATGTCCGCGAACTGAGAAACTATGCCGACCGTTTCGTGCTTGGCCTCTGGCGCGGGTTCGACAATAGCGAACAGAACGAAGCCGCGATGACGCCTTCGGCAGGCCTGCCGCTTGCCGACCAGATGCAGGCTTTCGAGCGACAGGTGATCGC
>NZ_CFHTCS010000522.1:0-2272 GCF_984369615.1 Martelella sp.
TGCAGGACGGCGTATGGTTCACCATCTCGCTCGGGCGCAAGCAGCGCGCCGATCCGAAATTCCTGCTGCCGATGATCTGCAACGCCGGCGGCGTGACCAAACGCGATGTCGGCAAGATCAAAATCGATGACACCGAAACCCGTTTCGAAATTTCCGCCGACAAGGCCGCCGGCTATGCGAAACAGATCAAGCAGCCGGGCAACCTCGAAAGAGGCATCATGATCGCGCCGGCCGGTGAGATGCGCGAAAAGCCGAGACAAGCGAAACCGAAATTCAGGCAGGACGGCAAGCCGACCCGCAAACCCCAGGCCCCATCGGCCGATCGCGGCAAGACGTCGAAACACAAGAGCCGCAAACCGAAGCGCCCAGCCTGATCGGCGCGTGCTCTGCGCCCCGAAAACTGGAGGGAAGTCGGGGCTCAGGTCAACATCGTCATGAGCGGTCTGAACAATTTCACCGGCATGATGCCCGAACTCGGCGGACTGATGCTGCCGTTCATGATCACCGATCGCGATCAGGCCTACGAAGTCTATGACGGGCCGATCGGTCAGGAAGCCGCCGCCGAATTCGAAAACTTCGATCTCAAGGTTCTGGGTTTCCCGGAAAACGGTTTCCGCGAAATCACCAATAACCGCGGCCCGATTGTCGAGCCGAAGGATCTTGAAGGCCTGCGCATGCGCACCAACAACTCGGAGGCGCTCAATGACATGTTCGCGCTGCTGAAGGCCAATCCGCAGCAGATCCCGGTCGCGGAGCTCTACACCGCTCTGGAAACCGGCGTTGTCGATGCACAGGATCACCCGATCACCATCGTGCAATCTTTCAAGTTCTACGAAGTCCAGAAATACCTGTCGCTGACCAACCACTCCTATGCCGCGCTGGTGCTGGCGATGAACGGGAAGAAATTCGCCAGCCTGCCGGAAGACCAGCAGGAAATCATCATGAAGGCGGCCAAGGTTGCAGTCGACTATGAACGCCAGCTTTCCAAGGACAGCGAAGCATCGATGATCGCGGACCTGGAAAAGGAAGGCATGGTCGTCAACAGCGATGTCGACCGTCAGGCCTTCCAGGAGGCCGTCAAGCCCGTCTGGAAGACCTTCACCGACAAATATGGCGACACGCTCGTCAACAAGGTCCAGGCTGTCACGACCAAGTGACGCGGGCTAGGCCTGATGTGCAGGTGAGTGAATCTGCAGACAGGCCAGAACATCTCTTTTCGCTTTCCTTGCACGTAAATCCTCCGGACATCGGTCCGGGGGGTCTGCTTCCAGGGCTCAATTTCAGGCTCGGATTGACCTGCCCGCTTGCGTTCCACGTTCAATTTGAGAGTCTGCGCTTTATCCGGTGCGCTCGGCAAGGCGGGATTGCTGGTGGACAAGAAATGATCGACCGCGAGCACAAATTGTCGGTCGCACGCCAGGCGAAGCTTCTCGGCTTCAGCCGTGGAAGCGTCTATTATCTACCCCGTCCGGTGTCCAACGGCGATCTGGCCTTGATGCGGCGGATCGACGGGCTGCATCTCGATTACCCGTTTGCCGGAAGCCGGATGTTGCAAGGGCTTTTGAGAGGAAAAGGGTTGGAAACCGGGCGGCTGCACGTCGCCACGCTGATGAAAAAGATGGGCATCGAGGCGATTTACCGCCGCCCGAACACGTCGAAACCGGCGCCTGGGCACAAGGTCTATCCGTATCTGCTGCGCAAGTTTGCCGTCACCAGACCCAACCAGGTCTGGGCCATGGACATCAGCTACATCCCCATGGCGCGGGGATTTGTCTATCTCTGCGCGGTCGTCGATTGGTTCAGCCGGAAGGTCTTGTCGTGGCGGCTGTCGATCACGATGGAAGCGGACTTCCGCATCAAAGCGGTCGAGGAGGCACTTGCTCATTACGGCAAGCCCGACATCTTCAACACGGATCAAGGATCGCAGTTCACATCCATCGACTTCACGGCGGTGCTGAAGAAAGCCGGAATCGCCATCTCAATGGACGGCAAGGGTTCTTGGCGGGACAACGTCTTCGTCGAGCGGCTCTGGCGGTCGATCAAATACGAGGAGGTCTACCTCCACGCCTACAAGACCGTGTCCGAGGCCCGCGCTGGCATCGGCCGCTACCTGACCTTCTACAACACCCGACGCCCGCATTCGTCCCTTGACCGGCAGACCCCGGATCAGGCTACTTCAACGCGCTGAAACCAATGAACGTGCCAGCATAAGCGAGGCGGAAATCCACTTAGCAAAACGCCCGAAACTGTTCAGACAAACCGAGCCAACTCT
>NZ_CFHTCS010000523.1:0-2259 GCF_984369615.1 Martelella sp.
CCGATGTCCGTCCCGCGGCCAAGGAACAGGTCGCCTCGCTCGGCGCGAAATTCATCGCCGTCGAGGATGACGAGTTCAAGGCGGCGGAGACCGCCGGCGGCTATGCCAAGGAAATGTCGGACGCATACAAGGCCAAGCAGGCCGAGCTCGTCGCCGCCCATATCGCCAAGCAGGACGTGGTCATCACCACCGCGCTGATTCCCGGCCGTCCCGCGCCGCGGCTCGTCACCCGTAAGATGCTGTCGGCGATGAAGCTTGGTTCGGTCGCGGTCGACCTCGCCGTCGAGCGCGGCGGCAATATCGAGGGCGCGGAAGCCGGCAAGGTCGCCACGGTCGAAGGCGTTTCCGTCATCGGCCTCCTCAATCTGCCCGGCCGGATCGCGGCATCCGCTTCGCTGCTTTACGCCAAGAACCTGCTCACCTTCTTCCAGACCCTGGTCGACAAGGAGAGCGGCGCAATCAACATCAACCGGGAGGACGAGCTCGTCGCCGCGACGCTTCTGACGCATGAAGGCGCGGTCGTTCATCCGAAATTCGGCGGCACGGTCGCCGGGGGAGAGGCCTGATGGCTTTTGAAGATGTCACCACCTCCATCAACGAGGCGATCACCTCGCTGGAGCAGGCCAAGACCGCGCTCGGCAATTTCGAGGACGGCTCGCTGGCAGCCCTTGCCCATGGCGCGACGGGCGGGGCGATCGATCCCTTCGTGTTCCAGCTGGCGATCTTCGTGCTCGCCGTCTTTGTCGGCTATTATGTCGTGTGGTCGGTCACGCCGGCGCTGCACACGCCGTTGATGGCCGTCACCAACGCCATTTCCTCGGTCATCGTCGTCGGCGCGCTTCTGGCCGTCGGCCTTTCGGCGAGCGGCCTTGCGACCGGCTTCGGCTTCGTGGCGCTCATTCTCGTCGCCATCAATATTTTCGGCGGATTTCTTGTCACCCAGCGCATGCTGGCGATGTACAAGAAAAAGGACAAGTAAGGCGGTCGGAACATGTCAGTCAATTTTGCAGCCTTGCTGTTCCTCGTATCAGCGGTTCTCTTCATTCTCGCGCTTCGAGGGCTTTCGCATCCCTCGACCAGCCGCAAGGGCAATATCTACGGCATGGTCGGTATGGCGATCGCCATCGGCACGACCCTGCTTCTGGCCAAGCCCGGCTTTTCGGCGCTGGTCTTCATCGTGCTGGCGCTGGCGATCGGCGGCGGCATCGGCGCCTATATCGCCCGCACCATTCCGATGACGGCAATGCCGCAGCTCGTGGCCGGGTTCCACTCGCTCGTCGGCCTTGCCGCCGTTCTGGTGGCCGCCGCCGCGCTCTATTCGCCGGAAAGCTTCAATATCGGCGTTCCCGATGATATCCACCTTCGGGCCCTGATCGAGTTGGCGATCGGCGCCGCGATCGGCGCGATCACCTTTACCGGGTCGATCATCGCCTTCCTCAAGCTCGACGGCCGCATGTCCGGCAAGCCGATCATGCTGCCCGGCCGTCATGCGATCAACATCGCGCTTCTGGTGGCGCTCGTCGTCTTCGTCGTCTCGCTTTCGGCAACGGCGAGCCCGATCCATTTCTGGCTGATCGTCATCATTGCCCTGGTGCTTGGCGTTCTCATCATCGTCCCCATCGGCGGCGCCGACATGCCGGTCGTGGTCTCGATGCTGAACTCCTATTCGGGCTGGGCGGCTGCCGGCATCGGCTTCACGCTCGGCAACATGGCGCTGATCGTCACCGGCGCGCTTGTGGGGTCCTCGGGTGCGATCCTCTCCTACATCATGTGCAAGGGCATGAACCGCTCGTTCATCTCGGTCATTCTCGGCGGCTTCGGCGGCGAGACGGCGTCCTCGGGCGGCGGCGACCAGGTTGAGCGCAACGTGAAGACCGGTTCGGCGGACGATGCCGCCTTCCTGATGGAGAACGCCTCCAAGGTGATCATCGTGCCCGGATACGGCATGGCGGTCGCCCAGGCCCAGCACGCGCTCAGGGAACTGGCCGATCTGTTGAAGGAGAAGGGCGTCGAGGTCAAATACGCCATTCATCCGGTTGCCGGCCGCATGCCGGGCCATATGAACGTGCTGCTCGCCGAAGCCAATGTGCCCTATGACGAGGTGTTCGAACTGGAAGACATCAACTCGGAATTCGCCCAGGCCGATGTCGCCTATGTGATCGGCGCCAACGACGTCACCAATCCGGCAGCCCGCGACGACAAGACCTCGCCGATCTACGGCATGCCGATCCTCGACGTCGACAAGGCCAAGACCTGCCT
>NZ_CFHTCS010000524.1:0-2223 GCF_984369615.1 Martelella sp.
TGGTCGATCGAGACCGGAAGCGATTTCTCCCGCGCGGCGGCTTCCGGCGGCGGCGACACGGCCTGCATTCTCGGCGCGACCGTGCGGCGCGAGCTGTTTGGCGAGAATGACCCCGTCGGCAGCAATGTGCGCGTCGGCAATGTCTCCTGCGCTGTGATCGGCACGCTCGGGGAAAAGGGCGAGAGCAGCATGGGCCGCGATCAGGACGACATCGTGCTGATGCCGATCAGCGCCTTCCAGAGGCGCGTGGGCGGTGACAGCTATATCGAGAGCATTCTGCTGGCCGCGCGCGACGGCGTTTCGACCGAGGAGCTGGAAGCCGATGTCACCGCCCTCCTCCGCCAGCGCCGCAATATCCAGCCCGGACGGGCCAATGATTTCGAGGTCAACGACATGACCGAGATCGCCAATGCGGTGACCGGCACGAAAAGCCATCTCACCGGCATGCTGACCGCCGTTGCGGCGGTGAGCCTGCTTGTCGGCGGCATCGGCATCATGAACATCATGCTCGTGTCGGTGACGGAGCGCACCCGCGAGATCGGACTGCGACTGACCGTCGGCGCGCTTGAACGGCAGGTGCTGCTGCAGTTCATGGTCGAGGCTGTCGTGCTGTCGCTTCTCGGCGGGGTCCTCGGCGTCCTGATCGGGCTCGGCGTCGCCTATGCCGTGGTTCAGTATCTGGCCGTACCCTTCGTCATCGCGCCCTGGATGATCCTCGGCGCCTTTGTCTTCTCGGCGCTGATCGGCATCATTTTCGGCTTTTTCCCCGCCCGCCGCGCCGCCCGCATGAACCCGATCGAGGCGCTGCGGCACGAATAGAAAGGCAGCTTCTTCGCTCGGAGGCTGCCTCAGATCCCTGCAAAGAAGAATGCCCGCGGCACAGGCCGCGGGCATCTCAAATCAAACAGGAAACCTTCAGGCCGATCAGGCCTTGAGGATCGACTTGCCGGCGAAGACGGCCTGGGCGCCGAGTTCTTCCTCGATGCGGATCAGCTGGTTGTATTTCGCCAGACGGTCGGAGCGCGAGAGCGAGCCGGTCTTGATCTGACCGCAATTGGTGGCAACGGCGAGGTCGGCGATCGTGGCGTCCTCGGTCTCGCCCGAACGGTGCGACATGACCGAGGTGTAGCCGGCCTTGTGGGCTGTCTCGACGGCGTCGAGCGTTTCCGTCAGCGAGCCGATCTGGTTGACCTTGACGAGCAGCGAATTGCCGACGCCCATCTTGATGCCGTCCTTCAGGCGCTTGGTGTTGGTGACGAACAGGTCGTCGCCGACGAGCTGGCATTTGCCGCCGATCATCGACGTCAGTTCCTTCCAGCCGTCCCAGTCGTCCTCGGCCAGGCCGTCCTCGATCGAGAAGATCGGGTACTTGCCGATGAGGTCGGCGAGATAGGCGGCCATTTCGCCGGAGGAGAAGGTCTTGCCCTCGCCTTCCATCTCGTACTTGCCGTCCTTGTAGAACTCGGTGGAGGCAGCATCCATGGCGAGATAGACGTCATCGCCCGGCTTGTAGCCGGCCTTTTCGATCGACTTCATGATGAAATCGAGCGCGGAGATGGTGCTGGGAAGCGCCGGAGCGAAACCGCCCTCGTCGCCGATCGCGGTGTTGAAGCCGCCGGCGGAGAGTTCCTTCTTCAGCGTGTGGAAGATCTCCGAGCCCATGCGCACGGCGTCGCGCAGCGTATCGGCGCCGACGGGCATGATCATGAATTCCTGGAAGTCGATCGGGTTGTCGGCATGTTCGCCGCCATTGATGATGTTCATCATCGGAACCGGCAGGAGATGCGCGAAGGTGCCGCCGACATAGCGGTAGAGCGGCAGGCCGCAGGCAGTCGCGCCGGCCTTCGCCGAGGCGAGCGAGACACCGAGAATGGCGTTGGCGCCGAGGCGGCCCTTGTTCGGCGTGCCGTCGAGCTCGATCATCGTCTGGTCGATTTCCATCTGGTTCTCGACATCCAGGCCGACGATGGCTTCGAGGATTTCCGTATTGACGGCATTGACGGCCTTCTCGACGCCCTTGCCCAGATAGCGCTCGCCGCCGTCACGCAGCTCAACGGCTTCATGCGCGCCGGTCGATGCGCCCGAGGGCACGGCGGCGCGCCCGATGGTGCCGTCTTCCAGATACACATCCACCTCGACCGTGGGATTGCCACGGCTGTCGAGGATTTCACGGGCGAGAATGTCGGTGATTGTCGTCATGTCTGTCTACCTGTCGACCTTGCT
>NZ_CFHTCS010000525.1:0-2219 GCF_984369615.1 Martelella sp.
CGAAGATCCGCAATATGCCGTCGTCGAGCTTGATGCGGATCTCCACGAAACGCGAATCGCCGAGCGTATCGATCCAGAAGGGGCGACCGATCTTGGCGGAGATCAGTTCCGCCAGAACCTGGTCCAGAAGGCCGAAAAAGGGCTTCGGCAGGGGCGGGGGCAGCTTGCCGTCTGGTTCGATGGCGACCCTCAGCCCCATGTCACGGGCGGCGATGGACACGATCTCGTCCTGGTAATCGGGGTCGGTCGTGTCGATCAGGTTGATGATTGCGGCGATATCGCCGGTCACCGCGTCGGCGAGGCGGTGGGTGACCATCTGCCAGTGCCGCTCCATGAACACCGTTGCGACGACGGCCTGAAGCAGCAGCATCGGCATGATGATGATCAGCAGCGAGCGGGCGAAAAGACCGCGCGGCAGGCGGTGATGGGTCCAGCGGGCCACAGTCTTGTAGGCGTAGTAGAGGTGCCGGAGGCCCGGCAGCCGGACGACGGCGCGATAGGCCGTGTGAAGTCTGTCGGCAAGTTTCCCGCACGCATCCTTCAGGCTTTGGCTGAGTTGTCTCAAGACCTGTTATTCCCGGTTCAGACGATAGCCGATGCCGCGCACCGTCTGCAGGTAGCGCGGGTTTGCCGGATCACTCTCGATCTTGCGCCGCAGCCGGTTGATCTGCACGTCGATCGTGCGCTCGTTGATCTCGGCGTCCGAGCTGACGAGATCGTAACGCGCCACGGTCTCGCCGGCCTTTTGCGCCAGCATCGACATGATGTCCTGTTCCCGCTCGGTAAGCCGTATCGGCGTCGCGCCCTTCTTCAATTCGCGGCGGCCGAGCGAAAACGTGTAGGGCCCGAACATGATCTGTTCGATCGCCGGCGTCTTCGGCGCCTGGGCGCGGCGCAGGATGTTGCTGATCCTCAGCAGAAGCTCGCGCGGCTCGAAGGGCTTGGGGAGATAGTCGTCCGCGCCCGCCTCAAGCCCCTCGATCCGGGCATCGGCCTCGGCCCTGGCGGTCAAGAGCAGCACGGGGATCGGACGGAGTTTGCTCAGGTCGCGCGTGAGCGAAACGCCGTCCTCGCCCGGCATCATCACGTCGAGCACCAGAAGGTCGAAATCGAGGCCCTCGAGCTTGCGCCGCGCCTCGGCCGCATCTCCGGCCGTTGAAACCCTGTAGCCCTGTTCGCCGAGATAGCGTTTCAGAAGCGTGCGGATACGGGTGTCGTCGTCGACGATCAGAAGGTGGGGGGCGTCGTCTGCGATGTCCCTGGTCATGGTCGCTTTCCGTCATTGGAGGAGAGCAAGGCGCCGCACAAAGCCGCGGGATCGTCATTGCACATCCGCGACAGGAAGGTCTTCACGGCGTCCCGCTCGGAGGCATCGAGGCCGCCGAAGGCTTTGCTGATGCGTTCGAGCTGCGGCGCGAGCAGTTCCTGACGCAGGCTTTCGCCTCTTGCAGAAAGGAACAGGCGGCGCTGGCGGCGGTCTTCCGGCCCCGTCGTCTGGCGCACATAGCCGGCATCGATCAGCTGCTTGAGAACCCGCGCGAGGCTCTGCTTGGTAATGCTCAGCGTCTCCAGAAGGTCGGCGACGCTCATGCCCGGTCGGCTGCCGACGAAATGGACCACGCGATGGTGAGCCCGCCCGAAGCCGATTTCGCCCAGAATCGCGTCCGGATCGGACGTGAAATCGCGGTAGGCGAAAAACAGAAGCTCTACGATCTCGAACGCGGCCTCGCCGTCATCGCGGACAGCCGGTTCTTCGTTTCTTATCGCTTCGCTCTTCGGCACGGAGCCTTGCGTCCTTTCGCCGTTTTGCATTTCCCGACGGCCCGGGGTTTTGCAATCAAACCAAGTCTGACATAGGTGTTGCAATAGGTTTAGTGCGGTTCACCGCGAAATGGAAGACGCGGCGGACGATCGGCAGACGGGAGAGACAATCAAGACCATGGCACAGCTTCAGGCCGGGATCATTCCCGTCACACCCTTGCAGCAGAACTGCACCGTGCTGTTCGACCTGGAAAGCCGCGAAGGCGTGCTGGTCGATCCGGGCGGCGATGCCGAGGTGATCATCCAGACGGTCGAGGAAAACGGCATCAAGCTCCAGGCGATCTGGCTGACCCACGGCCATCTCGACCATGCCGGCGGCGCGATGGAGATGAAGGAGCAGCTCGGGCTTGAAATCATCGGCCCGCATGAGGACGACAAGCCGATCCTCGAGGCGATCG
>NZ_CFHTCS010000526.1:0-2213 GCF_984369615.1 Martelella sp.
ACCGGTCGAATCGGTATAGCCGTTCACGTCGATATCGGTGGCGTTATACTTCTGCAGGAGACCGGCAACGACGGCGAGCGAAGGACCGAAGGACGGCACGATCTCGGCGCTGTCGGTGGCAAAGGTGATGCTCGAATCGAAGACCACCGCGATATATTTCGGCGTGCGCACGATGGTGACGCCGGAGCCGGCGAGCTGCTCGCGCATCTCGGCCTCCTGGCGGTCCATATAGGCCGCCGGGTCGCTGACGGAGATATTGGTGACCGATACTTCCTCGGGCGCCTGATTCACGCTGTTCTGGGTGTTGGCCGCGCAGCCAGCAAGCAGCGCCGACGCGAAAATGGCCGTGATGAACTTGGCTTTCATGTTTCCCCCTTCAGGACTATCGGAATCGGTCATGCCGATCATTGCGTTGGAGGCCTATAACAACAGTATAGTGCCCGCTTTAGCAAGGTTTTCCATGGAAACCAAAACGGATACCCTCGCCATCAGTGACCGATCGATGCCGCCTCGTGCATCTCGGCGTTGAGACGCCGCTCTTCGTCGGCCTTCGGCTTCGAGAAGCGCGCAAGGAGGTAATAGGCGACCGGCGTGACGTAGAGCGTGACGATAGTGGCAAGGCCGAGACCGCCGACGATCACCCAGCCGAGCGCGATACGCGCCTCGGCGCCCGCGCCGGAGGCAGCAACCAGCGGAATGCCGCCGAGCACGGTGGAGATCATCGTCATCATCACCGGCCGGAGCCGGAGCATGGTCGCATGCTCGATCGCATCGCGCACGCTCTCGCCGCGATCCCTGAGCTGGTTGGCGAATTCGACGATCAGAATGCCGTTCTTTGCCATCACGCCGATCAGAAGCACGAGGCCGATCTGGGAATAGATGTTGAGGCTGGTGCCGGTCAGAAGCATGGCGATGAAGGCGCAGCCGATGCCGAAGGGCACGGTCGCCAGGATGATCAGCGCGCTCCAGACGCTTTCGAACTGGGCGGCAAGCACGAGGAAGACGATGATGATGGCAAAGCCGAACACCATGCCCATGCCCGAAGCGTTTTCATCAAGGGCGGCCGCCTCGGCCTGCGCCTGGACGTGGGCGCCCGGCGGCAGAAGCGGCTCGGCAAGCTCCAGAAGGCGCTGATAGGCGTCGCCCAGCGCCACGCCGGGCCCGAGGCTCGACGACAGCGATACAGCCGCCTGTTGCTGCTCGCGTTCGAGCGTCGGCGCGATGGATTTCTCCTCAAGCGTCGCAATGGTCGACAGCGGCACGATGCGGCCGTCTCCGGTGCGCAGGAAAATATTCCTCAGGTCGCTCGGATCATCGACCTTTCGGGTGTCGGCGCGCAGCTGGACATCATAGGATTCGCCGTCGATGAACACCTCGCCCACCGACCGGCCGTCAAGCAGCGCCATCAGCGCCTGGGAGAGCCCGCCAATATCGATGCCGAGATCGGCCGCGCGCCGGCGATCGAGGGCAAGCGCCAGCTGTGCCTGCGTCGCCTCTTCGGAAAGCCGCGGCGCGGAGAACATCGGATCGGCCTCCATGGCCTCGACAAGCGCGCTCGCCGCTTCCGTCAGCCGCGCGTGATTGGAACCGACAAGAGCGACGGAAAGCCCGTTGCCAGCGCCGCGGATATTGAGCGAGTTCGGCTGGAAGGCAAAGGCGCGCACCGCCGGAATGCTGCCCGAAGCGGCATTCACATCGCGGGCGATCTGGTCCTGCGTGCGTTCACGATCCGCCCAGGGCGCCAATGACATGACGACAAAGCCGCTGTTTGTATTGCTGCCAAAGCCCGAAATGGAAAAGATGCTCTCGATCTCGCCGCTGTCGATCAGCGGCTGGAGCTTCTCCTCCACCTGCTGGATGCGGTCGCGGGTATAATCGAGGCTGACGCCCTGGGGCGCGGAGACCCGCATCATCAGCATCGACCGGTCTTCGCGCGGCAAAAGCTCGGTGGTGAGGTTGGCATAGGCGAGATAGGCCCCGAAGATCAGCAGACCTGCAAGCGACAGGAGCACAAACGGCGCGGCCAGCACCCAGCCGAGCGTCACGGCATAGAAGCGCGCAAGGGCCGTGCCGAAGCGCGCGACCGGCCCGGGCTTCTGCTCCTTGTGGCTCACCAGAATGCGCGATGCCAGCATCGGGCACAGCGTCAGCGCCACGAAGGATGACAGCATCACGGCAAAGGCCAGGACGAAGCCGAATTCGCGGAACAGTCC
>NZ_CFHTCS010000527.1:0-2199 GCF_984369615.1 Martelella sp.
CTCAAGACGACGGCACTGCATCAGGGTATTCTTCTCACGCCGGAATTCTGGGCCGCGACATGGAACACGGTGACCATCGTCGGCGGAGCGGCGATCAGTTCGGGAATTCTCGGACTGCTGGTGGGTTTCGCGGTCGCGCGATCGCCGGTCCCCTTCGTCGGCGGACTGCTGCGCCAGATCACGTTCATGCCCTATCTGGTTCCCGGCATTGCCTTTGCCGCGGCCTATCTGGTCATGTTCGCCTTTCCACGCGGCCCGCTGCCGGCGCTCTACGGGACGTCGATCATTCTGTTTCTGGCGCTCGTCGCCGACCAGATGCCCTTTGCATCCCGCGCCGGCATCACCGCCATGATGCAGCTTGGCAGGGATCCCGAGGACGCGGCGCGCATCGCCGGCGCCGGGTGGTTCCGGCGGTTGCGCTCGGTCGTCATTCCGATCCAGCGCGGCTCGCTGGTCTCGGGAATCCTTCTGCCGTTCATATCCGGCCTGAAGGGATTGAGCCTCGTCGTCGTCCTCGCCGTTCCCGGCACCGACGTCCTCACCACCTATGCCATCCGTCTCGTCGACTACGGATACAGCCAGGCGGCCAACGCGGTCGTGCTGATGATCTGCGCGATCGCCTTTTTCGGAACGCTGGGCGTGCAAAAGCTCACCAGAAGTTCGCTCTCTGACGGGTTGGGGAAGTAATCATGTCGAATATCAATCTCGTAAACATCTCGAAAGCCTATGCGAAGAATGCGCCGAAGGCCGTCGAGAACCTGGACATCGAAATCGCGGATGGTGAGTTCCTCTGCCTTCTCGGCCCTTCGGGCTGCGGCAAGACGACGACATTGCGCATGCTTGCCGGTTTGGAGCACCCAACGGACGGCAAGATTCTGATCGATGGAACGCCGATCGTTTCGGTCGATGACGGGATCTATACGCCTCCTGAAAAGAGGGGGCTTGGCCTGGTCTTCCAGAGTTATGCGCTTTGGCCGCACCTTACCGTCGAAGAGAATGTCGCATTCGGGCTGAGGCTTCGGAAAGTGCCGCAGAGCGAACGCGACAAGACCGTTGCCGAAGTGATGGAGACGCTTTCGATCGCCCAGTATCGCGATCGCTATCCGAGCCAGCTTTCCGGAGGGCAACAGCAGCGTGTCGCACTGGCCCGGACGCTTGCGACCCGCCCCGGCATCATCCTGCTGGATGAGCCGCTGTCCAACCTGGACGCCAAGCTGCGGCTGGAAATGCGCGCGGAACTGAAGCGCATCCACCGCGAAATGGGGGCGACGATCATTTTCGTGACCCACGACCAGTGGGAAGCCATGACGCTCGCCACGACAATCGCGGTGATGAGCGATGGCACGCTCCAGCAACTGGGCAATCCGACGGATATCTATGAAAAACCGGCGAACCGGTTTGTCGCGGGCTTCGTGGGAAGCATGCCGATCAACTTCATCGATGTCTCCCATGGCGACACCGGCATTCTGGCCACCTGGACGCGGACGATGCTGGCTGATCATGCAGAGCCGGCGAAAGTCGCGACCGTCGGCATCCGGCCCGAAGCGATCCGTGTTCTTCCCGAGGGAGAAAACGCCGGCCCGGACTGCGTCGTTGCCGCAGGTGCACACGTGAACGACGTGTTGCCGACCGGCGGAAGCTGGATCATCGAGCTGCTTGTCGAAGGCCGCAAGGTCTTCGCCATCACAGAGAGCACGCCGTCGCATCGCGCCGGCGATGCCGTCAATCTCGCCGTCGAGCGGGGCCACCTGCATCTTTTCGACAGCGAGGACAACCGGATCGCAACGGCCTGAAAGCCGCATGCGATTCCATCTTTACCCAAAAACCGGATTAATCTGGAGGAGAAACCCATGAAAACCATGATCCTGGCATCCACGGCTCTTGCGCTTGGCGGGGTGTTGCTGTCGTCCACCGTCAACGCGCAGGACCTCGGCATATCCGATTCGGACTACTCGCTTGACGCCCTCATCGAAGCGGCGCGTCAGGAAGAACCGATCACGGTCATCGACGCCACCGGCAAGATAGTGACGATGGCCGAGAACTTCACGGAGAAATACGGCGTTCAGGCGACGGGCGTCAAAATGTCCGCTTCCGAGCAGGAACAGGTCATCACCCGCGAGGCGCAGTCCAACAATGTGCGCACGGATGTCTTCAACATGAGCAACCTGCCGTCGGTCACCTCGCAGATCCTGCCGCAGG
>NZ_CFHTCS010000528.1:0-2196 GCF_984369615.1 Martelella sp.
AGGCTTCCGCCAGCTTGACGAAATCGGGCATCGCCTCGGTATAGGAATGCGACAGGCGGTTGCCGTGCAAGAGCTGCTGCCACTGGCGGACCATGCCCATATACTGGTTGTTCATGATGAAGATCTTGATCGGCGCATTGTGCTGGATCGCCGCCGACATCTCCTGGATGCACATCTGGATCGAGGCGTCGCCCGCGACATCGATGACGAGCGCTTCCGGATGCGCGATCTGGACGCCGAGAGCGGCCGGCAGGCCGTAGCCCATCGTGCCGAGACCGCCGGAGGTCATCCAGCGCTTCGGCTCCTCGAAATCGAAGAACTGCGCCGCCCACATCTGGTGCTGGCCAACCTCGGTGGTGATGTAGAAGTCCCTGCCCTTGACCGCCGCGTTCAGGCGCTCCAGCGCATATTGCGGCATGATCACGTCCTTGTTGGGCGTGTAGGCGAAACAGTCGCGCGCGCGCCAGCGGTCGATATTGCCCCACCAGTCATCGAGCGACGGTTTCTCGGCCGGCAGCGCGCGCCAGGCGCGGACCATTTCTTCCAGAACATGGGCGACATCGCCGAGGATCGGGACGTCGACATGGATGGTCTTGTTGATCGAGGACGGATCGATGTCGATGTGGATCTTGGTCGAGTTCGGCGAGAAGGCATCGACGCGCCCGGTAATCCGGTCATCGAAACGCGCGCCGATACAGACCATGACGTCGCAGTCATGCATGGCCATATTGGCCTCGTAGGACCCGTGCATGCCGAGCATGCCCAGCCAGTTCTTGCCCGAGGCCGGATAGCAGCCGAGCCCCATCAGCGTCGAGGTGATCGGGAAATCGGTGAGGCTGACCAGTTCGCGCAGCAACCGCGTGGCGTCATCGCCGGAATTGACGACGCCGCCGCCGGTGTAGAGGATCGGACGTTTCGCCTTCGCCATCAGTTCGACCGCCGTGCGGATCGCATCGGCATTGCCGTTGACCTCCGGACGATAGCTCTCGCGGATCGGATGGCCTTCGAGCGGCGTGTAGCGCCCCTTGGCGAACTGGACGTCCTTCGGGACATCGACGACGACGGGGCCGGGACGACCGCTCTGGGCAATGCGGAAGGCCTCATGGATGACATTGGCGAGGTCGTTCACGTCCTTGACCAGCCAGTTATATTTGGTGCAGGGCCGGGTAATGCCGACGGTGTCGCACTCTTGAAACGCATCCGAGCCGATCAGCGTCGTCGGAACCTGGCCGGAAATGCAGACCAGCGGAACGGAATCCATCAGCGCATCCTGCAGCGGCGTGACCGCATTGGTCGCGCCCGGACCGGAGGTGACCAGCATGACGCCGACCTTGCCGGTGGAGCGGGCATAGCCCTCAGCCGCGTGGCCCGCGCCCTGCTCGTGACGCACAAGCACATGGGCGATCTCGTCCTGCTGAAAGATTTCGTCATAGATCGGCAGCACGGCGCCGCCCGGGTATCCGAAGATATGTTCAACCCCGTTTTCTTTCAGCGCCTGCAAAACGATCTCGGCGCCTGTCATCAAATTGTCCGTCGCGGTCATCGTCATTTTCCGTTTCGATGGTCTCAAGGTGTTTGCGTTCCTACCGGGCATAAAAAAAGGCCCCTTCAAGGAGCCTGTCGTCGCGCATGGGTGGCTTATGCCGGATGGTTACACCATCCTGCCCATGCGCGATCCCACCACAATAAGAAGTTCTTTCATAGCCATGTTGGCTGATTAGCCCGTCTTGCCGCATCAGTCAACGCGCGAGTGCAAGAAAAATAGCCAAACCGGCGGCCGGGTGAAATTAAATTAGGCAGATATGGCGGTGCCCGCCGAGGCTAAAGCGCTGCGGGATCGAGTCTTTTCCAGTCATCGCCCATCTGGTTGCGAAACCAGGTCATCTGCCGCTTGGCATATTGCCGCGTGGCCGCGCTCGCCTTCTCGATCACCTCGGCGCGGCTCATGTCGCCGGAAAGCATGGCCGCGATCTCCTTGACGCCGATGGCGCGCATCACCGGGGCCGCCGGATCGAGACCGAGCGCCAGCAGCGCCTCGACCTCCTCGACGGCGCCCTCTTCCAGCATCGTCTCGAAACGGCGGTTGATGCGGCCATGCAGAACCGGTCTCTCGGGCAACACCACGATCCTGTCCGCGCTTGCAGCGTCAATCAGCGGCGGCGGGTTTTCCGCCTGAAAATCGGCGATCGACCGGCC
>NZ_CFHTCS010000529.1:0-2195 GCF_984369615.1 Martelella sp.
GACGGCGATGTGATCATCGGCCAGTACTGGTGCTTTTCCGAGGACGCCTCGACGCTGATGCGCTGGGGCGTCGGCAAGGCCCCCGATGGCGGGTCGAAGGCGTTTTTCGAGACGTTCGCGCGCGTGAAGGAATAGACGGGCAGGCTGGCAAATTGTCCGCGCCAAGGGGGCCGTTTGGTCTGCGACCCTGCCGGGAAAGAACGGTGGCCGCCCGCCGGGTCCAACAGGCAATGCGGCGCGAAGCCCGGCCTGATTTCATCGACAGGGAAGACAAACGAGAAACACCCCGGCGCAGGGTTCTGCCGGGGTGTTTCCGGAGGTCATCGCGAACGTGCAAGACTGAGGGCAGAGACGTGCCGATCAGGAGCCGCATCACGATGAAGACGGGACGGGCGGAAGGGATCACCCGTGCTGTTGAGAGAAAGATAGTTTTTCTCCGATCCATAGTCAATCGTTTGATTAAATTTTTTGTGCATGGTGCCACGCCCGCCTGGAGGCCCTGTCCTGCAGCGGTTGAGCCACTATTCGCGGCTTCGCGTCTGGCAGATGAAGACTTGTTTTTGTCTCGGCCGGAGGCGGGGAAAGCGGCAGGGCCACGTTGTGCGCGCGGCTTGAAAGTCCGCCTTCGGCCCGGAAGGCGCCGCCTGGACCTCTTCTCGGTTCCATGTCCGAAGCTTCCTGCCCGACCCCAATGCGCGATTTCGCCGTTTTGACCGCTTGACGGCGGCGCGAAACTGCTGCAATAGGTACCGTACCGTACCGTACCAGATGCGAGAGCAGAACCTTGATCGACGACGTCGACACCGAACTTCATTTCACGCCCCGCCAGCAGGCGGTTCTCGAACAGGCGCTCAGGCTGCTTGTCGAAGGCGGGGAGAAGTCCGTCACGACGGCGGGCATCGCCCGCGCAGCCAGTTGTTCGAAGGAAAGCCTCTACAAGTGGTTCGGCGACCGCGACGGCCTGCTTTCCGCCATGATCGCCTATCAGGCCAGCAAGGTCAGGACATTCGAGAGCGCCGGCCACAGGCTTGACGCCGACGAATTGCGCCATCACCTCTCTGCCTTCGCACAGGACCTGCTCGAAGTGCTGGCCGGCGATGTTTCGCTTGCGCTCAACCGTCTTGCGATCGGGCGCGTGACCAAGGACGGACAGAAGCTTGGCCGCTTGCTGCTGGAGCGCGGCCGCGCCCAGATCGACCAGCGGGCGAGGGCGCTTCTGGAGGACGGGCGGCGGTCCGGGCTTTTGGTGTTCGATAACGGCGACGAGGCCTATCGCGTGTTCTATGGCCTTATCGTCGGTGACAGCCATGTTCGCTTCCTGCTTGGGGAGGCCGCCGATCGCAGCCTGTTCCGGCGCCGGGCCGAACGGGCTGTGGAAAGATTCTGGACGCTTTTTGCGGCCGCATGAATTGCCTGCCGCAGGGCGCGGTCAGGCGAAGCTTTTGTCAAGGGAAGGAAAGACAATGCGTGTTTACTACGATCAGGATGCGGATATCAATCTCATCAACGGCCGCAAGGTCGCCATCATCGGCTACGGCTCGCAGGGCCGCGCCCATGCGCTGAACCTGAAGGAAAGCGGCGCGAAGAATGTCGTCATCGCGCTGCGCGCCGGTTCGGCAACCGCGAAGAAGGCCGAAGCCGACGGTTTCGAGGTCAAGACCGTTGCCGACGCGGCCGCCTGGGCCGACCTGATGATGATGGCGACGCCTGACGAACTGCAGGCCGGCATCTACAAGAGCGAGATCGCCCCCAACATCCGCGACGGCGCGGCGATCGCCTTTGCCCACGGCCTCAACGTTCATTTCGGCCTGATCGAGCCGAAGAAGACCGTCGACGTCATCATGATCGCGCCGAAGGGCCCCGGCCACACGGTGCGCGGCGAATATCAGCGCGGCGGCGGCGTTCCCTGCCTCGTGGCCGTCGAGCAGGATGCCTCCGGCAACGCGCTCGATGTCGCGCTCTCCTATGCCTCCGGCGTTGGCGGCGGTCGCGCCGGCATCATCGAGACGACGTTCCAGGAAGAATGCGAGACCGACCTCTTCGGCGAGCAGGCCGTTCTCTGCGGCGGTCTGGTCGAGCTCATTCGCGCCGGTTTCGAAACCCTGGTCGAAGGCGGCTATGCGCCGGAAATGGCCTATTTCGAATGCCTGCACGAAGTGAAGCTGATCGTCGACCTGATCTATGAAGGAGGCATC
>NZ_CFHTCS010000530.1:0-2166 GCF_984369615.1 Martelella sp.
CCCGCACAAGGGCGTCAACCCGGATGAAGTCGTGGCCCTTGGCGCTGCCATCCAGGGCGGCGTGCTGCAGGGCGACGTCAAGGATGTTCTGCTGCTCGACGTGACGCCGCTGTCGCTCGGCATCGAAACGCTCGGCGGCGTGTTCACCCGTCTGATCGACCGCAACACCACGATCCCGACGAAGAAGAGCCAGACCTTCTCGACGGCCGAGGACAATCAGTCCGCCGTGACCATCCGGGTCTTCCAGGGCGAGCGTGAAATGGCGGCCGACAACAAGATGCTCGGCCAGTTCGACCTCGTCGGCATTCCGCCGGCCCCGCGCGGCGTGCCGCAGATCGAGGTCACCTTCGACATCGATGCCAACGGCATCGTCAACGTCTCGGCCAAGGATAAGGGCACTGGCAAGGAGCACCAGATCCGCATCCAGGCGTCCGGCGGTCTTTCCGACAGCGACATCGAGCAGATGGTCAAGGATGCCGAAAGCCACGCCGAGGAAGACAAGAAGCGTCGCGCCGCGGTCGAAGCGAAGAACCAGGCCGAAAGCCTGATCCACTCGACCGAGAAGTCGCTCGAGGAGCATGGCGAGAAGGTGTCCGAGGAAGACCGCAACGCCATCAAGACGGCGATCGAGGAACTGAAGACGGCGGTCGGCGCCGAGGAGCCGGATGGCGATGACATCCAGGCCAAGACGCAGACGCTGATGGAAGTGTCGATGAAGCTCGGCCAGGCCGTTTACGAGGCCCAGCAGGCGGATGAGAACGCGGCTGCCTCCGCGGACGCCGCCAAGGACGCCGAAAGCGACGTTGTTGATGCCGACTTCGAAGATGTCAGCGATGACGACGACAAGAAGAAATCGGCTTGATCTGAGCGTCGCTCCCGATCATTCCTGAAACCAAACATCCGGCCGTCGCTTCGGCGGCCGGAAAACTCTGTTCAAGAGGTTGGCAGACTCCATGGCAAAAGCGGACTATTACGAGACACTCGGCGTCAGCCGTTCGGTTGACGAAAAGGAGCTCAAGAGCGCCTTCCGCAAACTTGCGATGAAGTACCATCCGGACCGCAACCCGGATAACAGCGAAGCCGAGAAGAAGTTCAAGGAAATCAACGAGGCCTATGAAACGCTGAAGGACCCGCAGAAGCGTGCGGCCTATGACCGTTTCGGCCATGCCGCCTTCGAGAATGGCGGACCGGGCGCCGGCGGCTTCGGCGCAGCCGGCGGTTTCGGCGGCGCAGGCGGCTTCTCCGATATCTTCGAGGATATTTTTGGCGAAATGATGGGCGGCGCCCGCGGACGTCGCTCTTCCGGCGGACGCGAGCGCGGGGCGGACCTGCGCTACAATATGGAGATCACGCTCGAGGAGAGCTTCGAGGGCAAGACGGCGCAGATCAGGGTTCCGACCTCCGTGGTCTGCGACGAATGCACGGGGTCCGG
This sequence comes from Martelella sp., assembly GCF_984369615.1. Classification (NCBI taxonomy): domain Bacteria; kingdom Pseudomonadati; phylum Pseudomonadota; class Alphaproteobacteria; order Hyphomicrobiales; family Aurantimonadaceae; genus Martelella; species Martelella sp. Next base: position 1,433 of record NZ_CFHTCS010000530.1, read on the forward strand.
CGCCAAGCCCGGCTCCACGCCGACCACCTGTTCCACCTGTCACGGCTCCGGCCGGGTCCGGGCGGCACAAGGGTTCTTCTCCGTGGAACGCACCTGTCCGACCTGTCACGGCCGCGGCGAGACGATTTCCGATCCCTGCCCGAAATGCCGCGGCGAAGGCCGCACGGTCGAGGAGCGCTCGCTTTCGGTCAATATTCCCGCCGGCATCGAGGACGGCACCCGCATCCGCCTTCAGGGCGAGGGCGAGGCCGGGCTTCGCGGCGGTCCTTCCGGCGACCTCTACATCTTCCTCTCGGTCAAGCCGCACCCCTTCTTCCAGCGCGACGGCGCGGACCTGCATTGCGTCGTGCCGATCTCCATGACCCAGGCGGCGCTTGGCGGCAAGTTCGAGGTGACCACGCTGGATGGCACCAAGTCGCGCGTTTCGGTTCCCGAGGGCACACAGACCGGCAAGCAGTTTCGCCTGAAGGGCAAGGGCATGCCGGTGCTCCGCTCCTCGCACAAGGGCGACCTCTACATTCAGGTCCGCGTTGAAACCCCACAGAAGCTCACCCGCCGCCAGCGCGAACTGCTGCAGGAATTCGACGAACTCTCCTCCAACGAGAACAACCCGGAATCCAACGGCTTCTTCGCTCGGATGAAGGAGTTTTTCGGGACGGAGTGAGTTTCTTCGTGCAGCTTAGAGCGCCGTGCATCCATTCGGATGCACAAAGGACGCTCTAACCTATTGAATC
>NZ_CFHTCS010000531.1:0-2163 GCF_984369615.1 Martelella sp.
GGACGGCTTCTCCGCCAAGGTGATGGCGGCGACCGGCGAGCCGCCGACGGCAGCCGCCGAAGCGCAGGTGATCCAGTCGCAGCTCGGCGAAATCGGCATCGACCTCGAAATCGAGATGATGGAACTCAACGTCTATATCGACCGCTGGCTGAAGGGCGATTTCGACATGGCCGTGGCGCTGAACGGCGGACGCACCGACCCCTATACCATGTATAACCGCTACTGGACAAAGGACGGCAACCTCGCCCATGTCGCCCATTACGGCGACGACACGCTCGACAGCCTGATGCAACAAGGCCGCGTCGAGACCGATCCGGCAAAGCGCAAGGACATCTTTGCCGAATTCTCCAAGCACCTTACCGAAGTCTCTCCCTGGATCTGGCTTTACACCGGCTACAGCTACACGGCGGCAAACGACAAGGTGAGCGGTTTTGAGGCCAATCCGACGGGCTCGCTCTTCGGACTTTCCGCTGTCACCGTCAGCGAATAAGCCGAAACAGAGAAGACGGGAGGCGCATACAACATGAACTACCTGACCCGGCGACTGGTGACCTTTCCTGTGGTCATGCTCGGGGTATCCGTCCTCGTCTTCGTTTCGATCCGACTGGTTCCCGGCGATGCCATCACGGCGATGCTGGGAACCGAGGCCGGCCTTTTGACGCCGGCGCAGCGGGCGTCACTGGAAACCTATTTCGGCATGGACCGGAGCTGGTTCGGCCAGTACTGGCACTGGCTCGGCGGCGTGCTGCACGGCAATCTCGGCATCTCGGTCACCTATGGCCGTCCGGTGATGGAGGTTATCCTGCGCGTCTTTCCGCTGACGCTAGAGCTGGCGCTTCTGTCCATGATCGTCGCGCTGGCCGTGGGGCTTCCGGCCGGCATCTATGCCGCCACCCATGCGGAAAGGCCGTCCGATCTCATCGTCCGGATCGTCGCCATGGTCGGCCAGTCGACGCCGAGTTTCGTCGTCGCGTTGCTGGCGATCTATGCGCTATCCGTCTGGTTCGGCGTTCTGCCCGCCATGGGCACGTTCACGCCGCTCTGGCAAGACCCGCTGAAGAACCTCGCGCAGATGATCCTGCCGGCGCTGACGCTCGGCTTTGCCTTCGCCGCCGCCGTTACCCGCATCTCCCGTTCGGCGATGCTCGATATTCTCTCCGACGATTACATCCGCACGGCGCGCGCCAAGGGCGTGCCGGCGCGTTCGGTTATCTGGCACCACGCGCTGCCCAATGCGCTGATCCCGGTGGTGACCGTCTCGGGCGTCGAGTTCGGTTATCTTCTGGGCGGCGCCGTCATCGTCGAACAGGTGTTTGCGCTTCCGGGCCTCGGGCGCACCGTGCTGGAAGCGATCCTGCAGCGTGATTACGCGCTGGTGCAGGGCAGCGTCCTCTTCATCGCCTTCAATTTCATGATCGTCAATCTGCTGGTGGATCTCGCCTATGCGGCGCTCGATCCGCGCATCCGGCTGGGAGGCAAGTAATGCAGCTCCTGCGCTCCATCTTCGCCCATCCGAGCGGCCGCATCGGCGGCACCATCGTCGCGCTTTACGTCATCATTGCGGTGCTCGGCCTTGTCGGGCTCACGCCGCATGATCCGCTGATGCAGTTCCGCATCGACCGGCTGCACGCCCCGAACGCGACCTACTGGATGGGCACCGACCTTCTCGGCCGTGATGTCGCGAGCCGCCTGATGATCGGCATCGCCCAGTCTTTCATCGTCTCCTTCGCCTCCGTGGCGCTGGCGACCGTCGCCGGCATCGTTCTGGGCCTGGCCGCCGCCTGGTTCGGCGCCTACTGGGATGGCGCGATCATGCGGATGATGGATGTGTTGCTGGCCTTTCCGGCGATCCTGCTGGCGCTCCTGATCATCACCATTGTCGGCCCCGGCACATGGACGAGCGTGATGGCGATCGCCTTTGTCTACACGCCGATCTTCACCCGCGTGGTGCGCGGGCCCGCGCTGTCGCTGAAGACCCGCGAATTTGTCGATGCCGCGCGCACCTTCGGTTCGTCGCGCCGCTATATTCTCTCGCGCCACATGCTGCTCAATCTGGTCGCGCCGCTCACCGTGCAGGTGACGCTGGCGCTCGCCTGGGCGCTTCTGACGGAGGCCGGGCATTCCTTTCTCGGCCTCGGCACCCAACCGCCCAAGGCCTCCCTC
>NZ_CFHTCS010000532.1:0-2141 GCF_984369615.1 Martelella sp.
GCCGATGACCACGTAGCCCGCCAGCGCATCGGCCGGAACCGCGCCGAGCGCGGCCATCAGCCCGAGCGCGATGGCGAGGTCGAAATGCGAGCCCTCCTTCGGCAGGTCGGCGGGCGCAAGATTGACCGTCACGCGTTTGGCCGGCAAGGCAAGGCCCGTGGCATGCAGCGCGGCCTGCACCCGTTCGCGGCTTTCGGCAACGGCCTTGTCCGGCAGGCCGACGATCTGCATGCCGATCTTGCCCGGCGCGACCATCACCTGAACATCGACCGGAACGCCTTCAATCCCCTGAAATGCGACCGTTTGAACCCTGGATACCATGTGAAGCCCCGCGCCGCCCGGCGTCCCCTCAAGAACAGTGTTTCATCAAACCCAATGGTTGCAAGGATTCCACAATGCGCGCCGATACGCAAGAACAAAAGATGAACTTCTTTTCATTCAGCTTTGCATTGGAGCTTGCGGGATGGACATTCGCGTTGCCGCCCCCGTAAACAAACGGAATAGGTTTGCCGAAGCAGAATGGCGGAGAATGGCATGGGACTGACGACGGAAGAACAGATCCTGATCGAGCAGCGGGTGACAAATGGCGCGAAATCGCCGGCGGCGGCCTATCTTCTGTGGTTCTTTGTCGGCTGGGCCGGCGCGCACCGGTTCTATCTCGGCCGGCCGGGATCAGCGATCGCCATGCTGCTTCTGAATGTCGTCGGCTGGCTGACAGCCGTCTTCATCATCGGTCTTGTGTTTCTTGCCGTCTTCGGCATCTGGTGGCTGGTCGACCTGTTCCTGATCTCGGGCATGATCGACGCCCAGAAGAGCGCGTTGCGCAACTCGCTCACGCAGCAGGCACTGGTTTCTCAGAAGCAATAAAACTCAGCCGCGCTTCTTCTCGATCGCGTCCCACATCAGGCTCGCGATATCGGCGCCGCCGAATTTCTTCACTTCGCGAATGCCGGTGGGGGAGGTGACGTTGATTTCCGTCATATAGTCGCCGATCACATCGATGCCGACGAGAATGAAGCCGCGCTCCTTCAGCGAAGGTCCGATGCGCGCGCAGATCTCTTCCTCGCGCGCCGTCAGTTCGGAAGGCTCCGCACGTCCGCCGACATGCATGTTGGAGCGGCTGTCGGTCTCTGCCGGCACGCGGTTGATCGCGCCGGCGAATTCGCCATCGACGAGGATGATGCGCTTGTCGCCCTTGCGCACGGCCGGCAGATAGGCCTGGGCAATATAGGGCTCGCGGAACATCTGCTCGAACATTTCCAGAAGCGAGGTGAAGTTGCGGTCGTCACGGGTGGAATGGAACACGCCGGCGCCGCCATTGCCGTAAAGCGGCTTCAGGATGATGTCGCCCATCTCCTCGCGGAACCGCGCGATCTCGCCGACATCCTTGGTGATCAGCGTCGGCGGCATCAGGTCGGCAAACTCGGTGACGAAGATCTTCTCCGGCGAATTGCGCACCCAGGCGGGATCGTTGACCACCAGCGTCTTCGGGTGGATGCGCTCCAGCATGTGGGTCGAGGTGATATAGGCCATGTCGAAGGGCGGGTCCTGGCGCAGCAGCACCACATCCATGGTCGAAAGATCGGTGCGCTCGGCGGGGCCGAGCGTGTAGTGGTCGCCTTCCACGTCGCGCAGCGTCATCGGTTCCACGGCGGCAATTATCTTGCCGTCCCTCAGCGTCAGCCGGTCGGGCGTATAGTGGTAGAGCTCATAGCCGCGGTTTTGCGCCTCCAGCGACATGGCGAAGGTCGAATCGCCTGCAATCTTCACGGTGGAGATATGGTCCATCTGGACGGCGACTTTTTTGATTGCGGCCATGAAACTGGAGCCCCCGGTCTGGTTTGAAGCGCCTCGATATGTAGTCACCGCGCGCGCGCTTGGCAATCGCCTTCAGTCAGGCGAGGATGCCCGAGACCGTGCACATCAGCAGATCGTGATCCGAAAGCGGCGTGCCTTCGTCATCCAGCGCATCCACCACGCGGCTTTCGGCAATCTGAAGGCCGCGCGACAAAAACCAGTCGAGCTTCATCGGCTGGGGATCCGTCCCGGAAATCAGGCTCGGGCGCGTGGTGATCCTGTCGTTCGGGCCGCCATGGCGCTGATAGCCTCCGTCGCGCGCCAGATCGAACAGGGTTTCCGCG
>NZ_CFHTCS010000533.1:0-2117 GCF_984369615.1 Martelella sp.
ATCGAAATGCGCCATGCGCCGTTCTTCGGCTGGATCCAGGACCTTTCCGCGCCCGACCCGACCAGCGTCTTCAACCTGTTCGGCCTGCTGCCCTGGGGCGTTCCGGCCTTCCTGGCGATCGGCGCCTGGCCGCTGATCATGGGCTTCACCATGTGGCTGCAGATGCGCATGAACCCGACGCCGCCGGACAAGACGCAGGCGATGATCTTCAACTGGATGCCGGTGGTCTTCACCTACATGCTGGCGCAGTTCCCGGCCGGCCTGGTGATCTACTATGCCTGGAACAACACGCTCTCGATCCTGCAGCAGTCGATCATCATGAAGCGCCACGGCGTCAAGATCGAGCTGTTCGACAATCTGAAGGGCTTGTTCCGCAAGAAGAAGCCGGCTTCGGAGTAAGGGCGACGGCACTGCCGTTTCCCTCTCCTTCTAAAGGGTCTGAAGACCGGACGCACTGTCTCTGCAATTAAATCCGGCAGTTTTGCCGGGCTCAGACGGATGACAAGCCTGTCCTTTTTTGGGGCGTCATCCTCGGGCTTGTCCCGAGGATCCAACCACCGTTCCGCGCGGGCGACGTTGGCGTTTCACAACGGATTTTGTCGGATTGACCTGTCGCCCGAGACGCTTGTCGCGCCGATATGTGCTTAGATGCTCGGGACAAGCCCGAGCATGACGGCTGCGAGTGGGTCAGGCTTTGTCAACGAACTGAACCCGGTACCCTGCCGGGCATTTTCTTCATGGTAAGGATCGGGATATGACCCAGCCTATCGACAAAGACGCCGCCCTCTTCGCCCGTCCGTGGATCTTCATCCGCGGCGTGCCGTCGATGAAGTTCCTGCCGCCGGAAGGCCCGCCCGAGGTCGCCTTCGCCGGGCGCTCCAATGTCGGCAAGTCGTCGCTGATCAACGCGCTGCTTGCCCAGAAGGGGCTGGCGCGCACCTCCAACACGCCGGGCCGCACCCAGGAGCTCAACTATTTCGTGCCCGACGGCTATTCCGGCGAGGGCGAGGACCTGCCGCCGATGGCGCTCGTCGACATGCCGGGCTATGGCTATGCCCAGGCCCCCAAGGCGCAGGTCGACCAGTGGACCAAGCTCGTCTTCGACTATCTGCGCGGCCGCGCGACGCTGAAGCGCGTCTATGTGCTGATCGATGCCCGCCACGGCATCAAGAAGAATGACGAGGAGGTGCTTGACCTGCTCGACAAGGCCGCCGTCTCCTACCAGATCGTGCTGACCAAATCCGACAAGATCAAGCCGCCGGCGGTCGAGAAGCTCCTTGCCGCAACGTCGGAAAAGATCCGCAAGCGCCCCGCCGCCTTCCCCGGCATCGTCGCGACCTCCTCGGAGAAAAACGCAGGTCTCGACGATCTCCGGCTGGCGATCCAGCAAACCGTGGCCGGCTGAGACCTGCGTTTTACTTCCCGCCGCAATATTCACTATGGCCCGCGGATGCGCTAAAAGGCCGCGAGGACCAAAGCACCCCGGGGTAATCCATGTCATTGTCGGAAAGCGAAGTTCAGGCACGTCTGCTGGTGCAGGCGCTGCCCTATATGCAGAAATACGAGAACAAGACCATCGTCGTGAAATATGGCGGCCATGCCATGGGCGATGCGGAACTCGGCCAGGCCTTCGCCAACGACGTCGCGCTTCTCAAACAGTCGGGCGTCAACCCGATCGTGGTGCATGGCGGCGGCCCGCAGATCGGCAACATGCTGAAGCGCATGGGCATCGAGTCGAAGTTCGAGGGCGGTCTTCGCGTCACCGATGAGGCCACTGTCGAGATCGTCGAGATGGTGCTTGCCGGTTCGATCAACAAGGAAATCGTGGCGCTGATCAACCAGACCGGCGAATGGGCGATCGGCCTTTGCGGCAAGGACGGAAACATGGTCTTCGCGAAGAAGGCGAAGAAGACCGTCATCGATCCCGATTCCAACATCGAGCGCATTCTCGATCTCGGTTTCGTCGGCGAGGTCGACACGGTCGACACCACGCTGCTCGATCTTCTGGCCAAATCCGAGATGATCCCGGTGATTGCCCCCGTCGCCCCCGGCAATGACGGCCATACCTACAACATCAATGCAGACACTTTTGCCGGCGCGATCGCGGGCGCGCTGCG
>NZ_CFHTCS010000534.1:0-2108 GCF_984369615.1 Martelella sp.
ATCCTCAATGAAGATTTCCTTCACGGCGGCCTGCTCGGCCTTCAGGCGCGCAGGCTCCAGTTCCTCGCCCTGGCCGAGATCGGCGGTGAAGGTCACGACTTCAGCGCCGAATTCCGTCTGGAGCCATTTGAGGATGATCGAGGTGTCGAGGCCGCCGGAATAGGCGAGCACGACCTTCTTGACGTCTTTGTGCGTTGCCATTGTCTGAATCAAGTCCATCTGCTGTTTGGCATGTTTGCTGCCGTTTTAGCGGCTTTGCCGCGCCACGCAAGGAAAACCCGTGCGGGACATGACTTTCCGTCCTCCCTCGGGCCAATTTGCAGATTGACAGGGCAGTGCAACTCGAAAACAGTCGGTCAAGGACATGCGCGTGCTTCGCCGAAGCCTGCATGCGCGAATGAAAAGGGCCGGGTGTTTCCGCGAGGCGACCTTGGCCCGGCGGCGGCAAAGACCGTCTGACGACAATGGGAGGAAGGCCATGAGCCAGAAGAAAGCGTTGCATCCTGCTCTTGAGGAGGGCAATTCCGCCGTCATCACCGGCGGCGCCTCGGGCATCGGTTTTGCCGCTGCCAAGGCCTTCATCGGCCTCGGCATGAATGTGATGATCGCCGACATGAAGAGCGAGAAGCTGAAGGCAGCGGGCGCGGAACTGGCGGCCCTCGCCGAGAAGAAGGGCGTGAAGGCGCTGGCGCAGGCCGCCGATGTCTCCGACCTTTCGGCCCTGGAAGAACTCGAATGCGCCGCCGTCCAGGCCTTCGGCAAGGTGCACGTGCTGATGAACAATGCCGGCATCCAGCCGGCGACCGATATTCTCGGCAAGCAGATGCCCTGGGACCGGATCATCGACGTCAATCTTCTGGGCGTCATCAACGGAACCCGCATCTTCACGCCCGGCATGATCGCCCATGGCGAGGCGGCGCTGATCATCAATACCGGCTCCAAACAGGGCATCACCACGCCGCCGGGCAACCCGGCCTACAATGTCTCCAAGGCGGGCGTGAAGGCGTTCACCGAAGCGCTGCAGCATGATCTGAGGAACCGGGAGAACTGCAAGGTCGAGGCCCGTCTCCTGATCCCGGGCTTCGTCTTCACCCCGCTGACGGCGGGCGGCCGCACGGAAAAGCCGGAGGGGGCATGGACGCCGGAGCAGACGGTCGATTTCATGCTGCAGCGTCTAGCGGCCGGCGATTTCTACATTCTCTGCCCGGACGGCGAGGTTGACCGCGAGACGGACGAAAAACGGATGATGTGGGCGATGGGCGATATCGTCGAGAACCGTCCGCCGCTGTCGCGCTGGCATCCCGATTACTACCACGCCTTCATCGATTTTCTGTCGGGCACGCCGAAGAACCTGAAAGACTGAGACCGTGGCAATTGACGAGGAACTGGCGGCGCGGCTGCGCCACCGGCTGGAGGGCCTTGAAGGCGTGAGCGAGAAGAAGATGTTCGGCGGGCTCTGCTTCCTCGTCAACGGCCACATGGTCGCCGCCGCAAGCCGCAGCAAGGCCGGCGAGAGGCGCTTTCTCTTTCGCGTCGGAAAAGGCAATGCCGAGGCCGCCGCGCGTCTGGGCCATCCGCAGCCGATGGTTCATGGCGGCCGGAAGATGACCGGCTTCTACTATCTCGATGCCGACGACTGTCCGGATCCGGTGTTCGACGAATGGGTGTCGATCGCGCTGGAGAATGCCTTTTCACTGCCGCCGAAACCGTAGGACGTCTTCGGTGGACTGTGTGTGTCCGGAGCGAGGCTTGTCTTCGGCGTCCCCGCCGACCATATTGCCGCCATCGCTGACGCCAATCGCCGACAGGAGGCTCTCCCCATGTATACCGGCATCGTCCAGGCCGTCCGTCCGCTTGCGGATATCGCCGCCTATCCGGGCGGCAAGACCTTCACCGTTGCCTTTACTGACAGGCTGCTGGTCGATCTGAAGCTCGGCGCCAGCGTCAATATCGAGGGCACCTGCCTTTCGGTCACCGGGATTGACGGCGGGAACGTCACCTTCGATGCGATGAACGCGACGCTGGAGCGCACCAATCTTGGGAACCTTGAGGCGGGTCAGTCTGTCAATGTCGAGCGCTCGGCGAAAATGACGGACGAGAACGGCGGG
>NZ_CFHTCS010000535.1:0-2104 GCF_984369615.1 Martelella sp.
CCCACTTGGAGCGGGCTTCCTTGGACTGGTTGATCGGGGAAACGACGATCGCGCCGTCTTCCATGGAAACGCTGACTTCGTCATTGGCGACGAAGAACAGTTCGCCCTTCGGGCCCTTGGCTGTGATCTTCTGGCCGTCCACCGACGCAGTCACACCCTTGGGAACCTGAACGGGCTTTTTACCGATACGAGACATTTGTTTTACCTGTCTGTTTCGCTAGGAGGATCTACTCAAGCCTTAGAAGACCGAGCAGAGAACCTCGCCACCAACATTCTGTTCGCGCGCCTGGTGATCAGCCATCACACCCTTGGGGGTGGAAAGGATCGTGATACCCAGACCATTTGCGACCTGCGGAATGGACTTGACCGAGACATAGACCCGGCGGCCCGGCTTGGAAACGCGGGCGATCTCACGGATCACGGACGCGTTCTCGTAATATTTCAGCTCGATTTCGATCTCGGACTTGCCGTTCTCGAATTCGGTCTGGGTGTAGCCGCGGATGTAGCCTTCGGCCTGCAGCACGTCCAGAACGTGGGCGCGCAGCTTGGAAGCCGGCGTCGTCACGGAGGACTTGCGGCGCGAGGCGCCGTTGCGGATACGGGTGAGCATATCGCCCAGGGGATCAGACATTGCCATTGGACGCCTCCTTACCAGCTCGACTTGACGACGCCCGGCACCTTGCCGGTGTTGCCGAGATCACGCAGCGCGATACGGGACATGCCCAGCTTGCGGTAATACGCACGCGGACGGCCGGATACTTCGCAGCGGTTGCGGATACGCGTCTTGGAGCCGTCGCGGGGCATTTCCGCCAGCTTCAGGGAAGCGCGGAACCGCTCTTCGATCGGCAGTTCCTGGTTCTTGATGATCGCCTTCAGCGCGGCACGCTTCTCTGCGTCCCGGGCGACCGTCTTGCGGCGGCGCTTGTTCTTTTCGACTGCGCTTACTTTCGCCATGTCGTTTTCCTTTTCTACGCTCGTCGTTACGGTTATTTGCGGAACGGGAAGTTGAACGCTGTCAGGAGCGCCCGCGCTTCGTCGTCCGTGTTCGCCGTCGTGCAAACGATGATGTCCATGCCCCACATCTGATCGACCTTGTCATATTCGATCTCGGGGAACACGATGTGCTCTTTGATGCCCATGGCGAAGTTGCCACGGCCGTCAAAGCTCTTCGGATTGAGGCCGCGGAAGTCGCGAACGCGCGGCAGCGCGATGTTCACCAGGCGGTCAACGAATTCATACATGCGGTCGCCGCGCAGCGTCACCTTGGCGCCGATCGGCATGCCTTCGCGGACCTTGAAGCCGGCGATGGAGTTGCGCGCATGGGTGATCACGGCCTTCTGGCCGGCGATCGCCGAGAGGTCGGCTGCGGCATTGGTCGGCTTCTTCGAATCACCGACAGCCTCGCCGACGCCCATGTTGATCACGACCTTGTCGAGGCGCGGGATCATCATCGGGTTGGCGTAGGAAAAGCTCTCCTGCAGCTCAGCACGGATCTTTTCGTTGAAAACCGTCTTCAGGCGCGGCTCATACTTTGCTTCAGCCATCGATCACTTCTCCCGAACGCTTTGCATAGCGGACCTTCTTCTCACCCTCGACCTTGAAGCCGACCCGCGTCGGCTTGCCGTCCTTCGGATCGGCGATCGCGAGGTTCGAAAGGTGAACCGGCGCTTCCTTGGTGATGATGCCGGCTTCGGTGGTCTGCGTCTGCCGCTGGTGGCGACGCACGACATTGATGCCCGAAACGACGGCGCGGTCTTCCTTCGGGAAAACCTGTACGACTTCACCGGTGCGGCCCTTGTCCTTGCCGGCGATCACGACGACCTTGTCGCCCTTTTTGATTCTCTGCATGTTCCGCGCTCCCTTACAGAACTTCCGGAGCCAGGGAGATGATCTTCATATGGCTCTTGCCACGCAGCTCGCGCGGAACCGGCCCGAAGATACGCGTACCAATCGGCTCTTTGTTGTTGTTGATCAGAACGGCAGCATTGCTGTCGAAGCGGATGACGGAGCCGTCAGCGCGGCGGATGTCCTTTGCCGTGCGAACGACAACGGCCTTCATCACATCGCCCTTCTTGACGCGTCCGCGCGGAACAGCCTCTTTCAC
>NZ_CFHTCS010000536.1:0-2103 GCF_984369615.1 Martelella sp.
CGATCTCGACGGCACGCTTCTCGACCACGAAACCTATTCGCTGGAGCCGGCGCGGCCCGCGCTCGACGCGCTGAAGGGCCGCGGCATCCCGATCATCCTCGCCAGCAGCAAGACGGAGGCGGAGATGCGGCCCATCGCCGCGGATATCGGCATCGAAGACCCGATGATCGTGGAAAATGGCGCGGGGATCGTCGGACTGCCGGATGCGAAGGGCGGCGAGGCTGAAGCCTATCGGCGGCTGCGCGCGGCGCTTGAAGCGATGCCGCCCGCGCTCAGGCAGAAATTCCGGGGTTTTGGAGACTGGAGCGATGAAGAGGTAGCGGAGAAAACCGGCATGCGGCTCGAGGCAGCCCGGCTCGCCCGAAAGCGTCAGTTCTCCGAACCGGGGCTCTGGTCCGGCAGCGAGGAGGAACGGGAGGAATTCCGGGCGCTCCTGGCAAAGAGCGGCTTTCGGGCCGTGCAGGGCGGCCGGTTCTTCACGCTGATGCCGGAGACATCCAAGGCCGATGCGATGCGCAAGGTCGCGGACTTCTACCGCAGCAAGACGGAGGAAGCGGTCTTCACGATCGCGCTCGGCGATGCGCCGAATGATGCGGCAATGCTGGAAGCCGCGGACAAGGGCGTCATCATCGCCAACCCCGCCCATGCCCCGCTTGCCGAAACGGCCCGCGAACGCGAGGGCCGCATCATCCGCTCGGACAAGGCCGGTCCTTCGGGCTGGAACGACATGATATTGCAATTATTGGCACAATATAGTTGGTAGGTAAGGCCCCTCCCCTTTGGCCGTCCGCTTCCGGAACCTGCCGCAACAAAAACATCAGGAGCGCCCGCAATGGCTGATTTTCATCAAAATGGCGTTGTCGCAACGCTGCACAATCTGCGCGAGCGTTCGCTGCACCGGGTCGAGCGCGAACTGACCAGCTTCTCGGCAACCCGGCCGATCACCCTGATCCTGCCCTCGCTCTTCTCCGAGCTCGAGGCCGAGGCGCTGGACAACATCGTCAACCATCTGACGGAAGTGCCCTATATCTCCAACATCGTCATCGGCCTCGACCAGGCGGACGAGGAGCAGTACCGCTACGCGCTGAAATATTTCGGCCGCCTGCCGCAGAACCACGCCGTGCTCTGGAATGACGGACCGCGGATGCAGGCCGTCCACAACCGTCTCGGCGATGCGGCGCTTGCGCCGCAGGAGCCCGGCAAGGGCCGCAATGTCTGGTACTGTATCGGCTATGTGCTCGGCGCGCGCAATTCCTCCGTGGTGGCGCTGCATGACTGCGACATCGTCACCTATTCGCGCGAGATGCTGGCGCGCCTCGTCTATCCGGTCACCAATCCGGCCTTCCCGTACGTCTTCTCCAAGGGCTATTACCCGCGCATCGCCGACGGCTCGCTCAACGGCCGCGTCACCCGGCTTCTCGTCACGCCGCTTCTCCTGAGCCTCGAGAAGACCATCGGTCACCAGCCCTATCTCGATTACCTGAAGGCGTTCCGCTATCCGCTCGCCGGCGAATTCGCCATGCGCACCCATATCCTGCCCGATATCCGCATTCCCTGGGACTGGGGGCTGGAAATCGGCGTTCTCTCGGAACTGTGGCGCAATTATTCCAACGCCGCGATCTGCCAGGTCGATATTGCCGACGCCTATGACCACAAGCATCAGCCGCTGTCGCCGGAAGATGCCAGGAAGGGCCTGTCGCGCATGTCCACGGATATCTGCAAGGCGGTTTTCCGCAAGCTGGCGACCGACGGCGTAACCTTCTCGCAGGAAACGCTCAGGACCGTGAAGGCCTCCTATTTCCGCACGGCGCTCGATCTGGTCGAGATCTATCACAATGACGCCCGCATGAACGGGCTTTCGACGGATCGCCATAAGGAAGAGCAGGCCGTGGAACTCTTCGCCACCAATCTGATCGAGGCCGGCAATTCCTTCCTCGAGGAGCCCGACGCCACGCCGCTGATGCCGCGCTGGAACCGCGTCCTGAGCGCCCTGCCCGACATTCTCGACGAAATGCAGGCCGCCGTCGCCGCCGATATGGCGGAATACGGCTAGAGCGCCGTGCATCCATTCGGATGCACAAAGGACGCTCTAACCTATTGAAT
>NZ_CFHTCS010000537.1:0-2093 GCF_984369615.1 Martelella sp.
GAGCGCGGCATCACCCTTTCCGGCGGCCAGCGCCAGCGCATCGCCATTGCCCGCGCCGTATTGCGCGACGCGCCGGTCCTGCTGCTCGACGAGGCGACCTCCGCGCTTGATGCGGAAAGCGAGACGCTCGTACAGCAGGCGCTTGGCGAACTGATGAAGGGGCGCACGACCCTGGTGATCGCCCATCGTCTGGCGACGGTGCTTTCCGCCGACCGCATCCTGGTGATGGATGAGGGCCATATCGTCGAGGAAGGAACGCATGAGGAACTCGTCGCCAGAAACGGGCTTTATGCCCGCCTGGCGCGCCTGCAGTTTTCCACCGAGGAAAGCGCCTGAGCGTCAGGGTTTAGGTTTGCGCCCCGTCGGCATGAAGGTGGCGGCGAAAATCAGCGCGATGCCCGCCCAGACGATGGGCTGCGGCCATTCGCCGAAGACCACCAGACCCATCATCACCGCCAGCGGCAGCGCCATGTGCAGGGCAGGCGTCAGCACCACCGCATCGGCCATGGAAAAGGCTCTCAGCATGCAGTAATTGCTGGTATTGACCAGCAGCGCCGACAAGAGCAGCAGCCCAAGATCGCCAAGCCCGATCGGCGACCAGAAGAACATCGCCGGAATGGCCGCGATCGCCGCCATCAAGGCATACATCCAGAACAGCGCCGGCAGGAAAGCCTCGTTCATCGCCAGCATTTTCAGGACGATATTCTTCGCAGCAAGCGCGATTGCCGCCGCGATCGCCACGAGCCCGGCAAGCTGAAAGGCCTCGCTGCCCGGCCTGAGGATCAGGAAGGCGCCGGAAAGGCCGAGCGCGACGGCCAGCCAGCGGCGCCAGTCCGCCTTCTCTTTCAGCAGCACGATCGCCAGCGGAATGACGAAGAAGGTCTCGAGCTGGAACAGCGAGGAAGCCACCGTGAAGGGCAACAGCGACAGCGAGGTGAAGATCAGGAAGCTGACCAGAACGCCGAGCGCCGAGCGGATCAGCAGCAGGCGCGGCGACTTGATGACAAAGCCCGCCCTGCCCTTCGAAGCCGCGATCGGCAGCACCATTGCCGCAGCCAGTCCGGATTGCACGAAGACAAGCATGACCGGCTCGTGCCGGGACGTCAGTATTTTCGTCAGCGTATCGACAAAAGTGAAGGCGGCAACGCCGCCGATCATCAGAAAGATCGCGACAAGACGGCTGTCGGGCCGCCAGCGCGCAGCCCGTGCGGGCAGAACGAAGGTCATTTCTCACTCCTGAACAAGCATCTGTTCGTCTTGGGATGCTTCCTGGAGGAACCCTCGTCCGCTTGTCAGGAAGAACAGCGTTCACAAAGAACGCGGCGGTTGGGCGCGTCGCGCCGTACCACCCTTGCGGAGTTCGCAGAATAGAAAAGAGCGCGCCTGAAGGCAAGCCCGGCGCGCCAATGGCGTGGCCACTGCCTCAGCGCTCGGTCAGCTTGAACTCGATGCGCCGGTTCTGGGCGCGCGCTTCCGCCGTATCGCCCGGCGCGATCGGCTGATATTCGGCAAAGCCCGCCGCCACAAGACGGGTCGCCGGCACGCCCTGCGAGATGAGATAACGGACCACGGAATTCGCGCGCGCGGTCGAAAGCTCCCAGTTGTCGGAAAACTGGCCGCCGGGGCGGATCGGCACGTCATCGGTGTGGCCGTCGACGCGCAGCACCCAGTTGATGTCCTCCGGAATTTCCGGCGCGATTTCCAGCAGCGCCGTCGCCAGCTTGGAGAGCTCGGCCCGGCCGTCATCATTCAGTTCGTCGGAGCCGGAGGGAAAGAGAACCTCCGACTGGAACACGAAACGGTCGCCGACGACCCGGATATTTTCGCGGTCGGAGAGGATCTGCCGCAGCCTGCCGAAGAAATCCGAACGATAGCGATTGAGTTCCTGCACCTTCTGCGCAAGCGCGGTGTTCAGCCGGCGGCCGAGATCGGCGATGCGCGCCTGGGAGGCCTCGTCCTTGGCCTCGGAAATCTCCAGTGCCTCCTCGACCGCGGCAAGCTGGGCGCGAAGCGCGGAAATCTGCTGGTTGAGCAGCGCGAGCTGACTTTGGGCCTTGGCCTTCAGCTGCCGCTCGGCCTCCAGGTCCTCGGAA
>NZ_CFHTCS010000538.1:0-2090 GCF_984369615.1 Martelella sp.
GAATGAGAAGGGCGGCTGCAAGTCCGCCCTTTTCGGTTGAACGAGAACCGAGGAGACAAGCAATGACGATGAACAGACATATCCGCGCCGCACTGATTGCGCCCGTTTTTGCATTGGCCATGGCGGCAATCGCCGAGGCTGGGGAAGCTGCCCCGCTTGCCTCCTGGAATGACGGCGACACAAAACAGGCCATTCTTGATTTCGTTGCAAGCGCGACGGACGAAGGCGACCCGAACTATGTCGTGCCGGCCGACCGGATCGCCGTGTTCGACAATGACGGAACGCTGTGGACCGAGCACCCGATGTATACCCAGCTCGCCTTCGCGCTGGATCGCGTCAAGGCGCTGGCGCCCGACCACCCCGAATGGAAGACGACCGAGCCGTTCAAATCCGCGCTTGCCGGCGACATGAAGGGTCTGGCAGCAAGCGGCGAGAAAGGGGTGGCCCAACTGGTCATGGCGACCCATACCGGCATGAGCACGGCTGACTTCGAGGTTATCGTTGCCGACTGGTTCAAGACGGCCAAGCATCCGCGTTTCGACCGCCCCTATACCGAGCTCGCCTATCAGCCGATGCTGGAAGTGCTGGACTATTTCCGCGACAACGGGTTTCAGACCTATATCGTGTCGGGCGGCGGCATCGAGTTCATGCGCGTCATTACCGAGGAAGTCTACGGCATTCCCCCGCAGCAGGTCGTCGGCTCGTCGGTCAAGACGAAATTCGAGATTATCGATGGCAAGCCGCAGCTGACAAGAGAGGCCAAGCTCGCCTTCGACGATGACAAGGACGGCAAGCCCGTCGGCATCAACGCCATGATCGGCAAGCGCCCGGTTGCCGCCTTCGGCAATTCCGATGGTGACCGCCAGATGCTGGAATGGACAGCAGCAGGCCCTGCGGCGACCTTGATGATGCTGGTCTATCACGATGACGGCACCCGCGAATATGCCTATGGCCCAGCAGGCGGCCTGCCAGATTCTCCCTTCGGTCACATGTCGCAATCCACCCTCGACCAGGCGGATGCCAGCGACTGGACCGTGATCAGTATGAAAAACGACTGGTCAACGATCTTCCCGGAAACGACGAAGTAACCCAACTGCGCCGCGGCGCGAAGGCCGCGGCGGCTTTCTTTTCCGGCGGACGGGTTTCGCAAGGAAACTCACTTGAAACATTTTGCAGCTCTTTGTCTTTTTCTTCTGACGTCTCCCGCCTTTGCTCAAGAACAAGCGCATTACGTCGGATCCGAGCAATGTGCCATCTGCCATGATTATGAAACGCGCGGCTGGATCGGTTCCGATCATGAACGCGCGTGGACGGCCGCGACTGCTGACAATATCCGCGCCGAGTTCGACGGCACTAGGTTTGAGGGGACGGGCATGTCCGTCGTCTTTTCGCAGGACGATGCGGGCTATCATGCGCTGGTGACGGAAGCCGATGGCACGACGACGCAGCGCGATGTGCACTCGGTCGTCGGCATCGAACCGCTGCAGCAATATCTTTTCGAGACGGAGCCCGGCCGTTTGCAAAGCTTCGATATCGTCTGGGACACCGAAAAGAAAGAATGGTTCCATCTCTATCCCGACCAGATTTTGCAGCCCGAGGACGGCCTGCATTGGACCGGGCCTTACAAGAACTGGAACGCGCGTTGCGCCGAATGCCACGCGACGGGGTTTGAAAAGAACTACGACCCGGCAACCGCGAGCTATCATTCGACTCAAGCCGAGATTGGCGTCGGTTGCGAGGCGTGCCACGGACCGGGCTCAGACCATGTCGAGTGGATGAGAACCCACGCCAAAGACGACGCAAAGCAAAATCCGGGTTATGGCCTGACGATGGAGGCACAAGCCGGTACGCAAGGCTGGATCGAGCAATGCGCCGGCTGTCACTCCCGCCGCGAGGCCTATGGCGATGGCAACCCCTTGCCCGGGACGCCGTATCACGATGCCTACCGGTTGCTCACCCTGAACGACGGCCTCTACTATCCCGATGGCCAGATCCGCGGCGAGATCTCCGCGGACGACTTCGTCTCCAAGAGCAAGGTGCTTGGCGAGCGGCCGATGGCGGGTGTGGAGTCGCAGCCGGGTGTCGCGGCG
>NZ_CFHTCS010000539.1:0-2087 GCF_984369615.1 Martelella sp.
GGTCTCGATCGACCAGTCCTGGGCGGCGAGAAAATCGTCATTGGTGCCGATCACCGTCGTCCTGCGGTTCTTGCCCTCGGCAACGACCGTCACCGTCGAGATATTCTGCGGCGCGACGGCGCGCAGATCCGGCACCTGGTTGCGCAGCGCGGCGATATCGCGCTCGCTGAAGCCCTTCGCCGCCTCTGCCGGCGCGCCGGGCGCCCGTTGGCCGGGCCTGACGAACAGGATATCGGTTCCAAGGCGGGCGATCTCGCTGCGCACCTGTTCGGCCGTGCCGTTGCCGATCGTGACCATGGCGATCACGGCCGAAACGCCGATGACGACGCCAAGGACGGTCAGGAAGGAGCGCAGCAGGTTGCGGCGGACGGCGCGCAGGGCAAGCTTGATCATCTCAAGAAACATGGCCGTTCTCCTGTCTGTCGCCGCGTCCCGGCCGGTAGGCACGCTCGAGCGTTCCATCGAGAAACTGCATGCGCCGGCTGGCATAGCGCGCCACGTTCTCCTCATGCGTCACCATGACGACGGTGATACCGATCTCTGTGTTGAGGCCGGTGATCAGCTCCATGATCTCGTTGCTGGTGCGGGTATCGAGGCTGCCGGTCGGTTCGTCGGCGAGAAGCACGGCGGGTTCGGTGATCAGCGCGCGGGCGATCGCCACGCGCTGCTGCTGGCCGCCGGAAAGCTCCTGCGTGCGCTGGTCGAGACGATCGGCGAGGCCGACCTGCGACAGTGCGAACTCGGCGCGTTCGCGCCGTTCGCGCCGGCTGACGCCGCGATAGAGCAGGGGCAGTTCCACATTCTCGAGCGCCGAGGAGCGCGGCAGAAGATTGTAGCGCTGGAAGACGAAGGCCAGGAGGTGGCGGCGCAGCAAGGTGAGCTTGGTTGTCTTCAATTCGGTCGTGTCGACCCCCTGAAAATAGAACTGCCCGCTGGTTGGCCGGTCGAGCCAGCCGAGGATGTTCATCGCCGTCGATTTTCCGGACCCGGAAGGTCCCATGATAGACACGAACTCGCCGGCCTCGATCGCGAAATCGACGCCGTTGAGGGCGACGATCTCGGCCTCGCCTGTGCCATAGGTCTTGTAGACATTGCGGAATTCGATGAGCGGCGCCGTCGTCATGATCCTACCTCACTGCCCGTTTCTGCCGGTTGCGGTGATGACCTTGTCGCCGGCGCGCAGATCGCCGCCGGTCACGGCGGAAAACCGGCCGTCGCTGGCGCCGACCGTGATCTCGACCGCCATGGGTTCGCCATTGCGCAGGATCCAGACCGTGCGCGCGTCGCCCTCGGAGGAGCCTGCCGCTTCGCCGGGCGGGGTGAAGCGCAGCGCCGCATTCGGCACCAGAACGGCGTCCGGCATTTCGTCCACGAGAATATCGGCCGTCGCCGTCATGCCCTGGCGCAGGAGAAGGTCGGAATTGTCGACGGCGAGCACGGCCTTGTAGGTCACGACATCGCTGTTGAGTTCGGAGGCATAGCGGATCGACCGGATCTCCGCCGGAAAACGCCGACCGGGAAAGGCCTCGACCGCGAACGAGGCCTTCTGCCCCGGCTCGACCTGGCCGACATCGGCTTCGTCGACATTCACCCGGAGTTCCATCTCCGTCAGATTGCCGGCGATCACGAACAGCGTCGGCGCTTCGAGCGAGGCCGCCACAGTCTGGCCGACATCGACATTGCGGTAGAGCACGACGCCATCGATCGGCGAGCGGATGGTGGCCTTGCTGAGGCGCAGTTCGGCAAGCTCGAGCTCGGCGTTTGCCACCGCAAGCCGCGCCTCGGCGCTCTGCTGGTCGGCAAGGGCCGCGGCATGGGCGAACTGCGCGTCCTCCAGCTCCTGGCGCGGCGCCACGTCGCGCTCGGCAAGCGTGCGCGTGCGCTCCATCGTCGCCTTGGCGGATTCCAGATCGGATTTCGCCGCCGCGACATCGGCCTCGGCGGCGGCAAGCTTCGCCTTGGCGCTCAGGATATCGGCCCTCAGCTCGTCGGTCTCCAGTACAAGGAGCGTGTCGCCTGCCTTGACCGCGTCATTGAAGTCGGCGTGCACGGCCTTCACCGTGCCCGACAGTTCGCTCGATATGTCG
>NZ_CFHTCS010000540.1:0-2086 GCF_984369615.1 Martelella sp.
TTCGTTGCGGAAACAAAGACCGGCGTGCCGCCGCAAAGCGCCACCATTTCCGGATAGGAGACCCAGTAAGGGGCCGGAATGACGACTTCATCGCCCGGGTTCAGCGTTGCCATGAAGGCGTTGAACAGGATCTGCTTGCCGCCCGTGCCGACGATGGTCTGCGAGGGCTTGTAGTCAAGATTGTTCTCGCGCTTGAACTTGGCGACGATGGCCTCGCGCAGCGGCTGGATGCCGGGCACGGGCGTATACTTCGTCTCGCCGCGATTGATCGCCTCAATGGCGGCCTGCTTGATGTTGTCCGGCGTATCGAAGTCCGGTTCGCCGGCGCCGAGGCTGATGACATCGCGCCCTTTCGCTTTGAGGTCGCGTGCTTTCTGCGCCACGGCGATGGTGGCAGAGGGCTTCACACGAGAAAGGGCGTCAGCAAGAAGGGCCATTTTCAATGTCCTGATGTCTAGATTGAACCTTGGAAAGCCGCCGGATCGCGGCATTTTTTCCAAGTGCATGGTCTAAGCCCAATTTACCCGCCGTTTCAAGCGCTATCCTCGGTTCCTGCCCGATTCCGGGCCGGTTGTGCCCTTCGAGAAACGCCGGCTGGCAGCGCAAGGCCAGGTTCCGCACGCCGCGCCTCAAAGCCCGCAGCGGTTAACCACGCCATGATTCCGCCCCAAAATGGGTCCGCTTCAACCAGCTTTGATCCAGAAGCCGTCGCAATTCCATGGCCTTGTGGCAGGCGTCAAACGACCGGATGAAGGAGAAGGCCAATGTGGACGACAACGCAAATGTTGAAGGCGGTTCGGCAGGCAAGGTGGAAAGGCGGGCTTCTGGCTTTGGCGATGCTGGGCACGCCTGCGCTGATGGCCATGGCGCCGTTTCCGGCCGCCGCCCGCGCCGGCATCGACGCCGCGCCGCTTGCCGCCGCCGACCCGGCATCGTCGTTCTTTTCCGAATACCTGCCCTTCGCAGGCTCTTCCGGCAGCGCCTATCACGACATTATCGGCCATGCGCTTGCCCGTGATCTCCTGATCGGCGCAATGCTGGCGATCGCAATCGCCATGGTCGCCGGCGCATCCTTTCTGTGGCGGGAAAACGTCAATCACCTGCGCGAGGATGCGGACCGCAAGAAACGCGGCGCCCTCGATATCTTCTGACCGGCGCTTCGAGCAACCAAGCAGAACGCATTGGCCGAGCTCCTCTCCGGCGGCCATATGCGGCAAACTTTTACCGTTTGATAAAATTTTTATTTCGCGCTAGCATTCCCTCAATAACCTTAAAAACGGGGAACATTGCGATGCAAAATCCGGAACCTGCCTTGAAGGGCGGGCGCCTGGCGCCCGATATCTATCACAGGAACTTTGCCGACCTGCACCCGCCGCTCGACCGGCATGAGGCGGCGGTCGAGGCCGACCGCTGCTATTTCTGTTACGACGCGCCGTGCATGACGGCCTGTCCCACCGCCATCGATATCCCGCTGTTCATCCGCCAGATATCGACCGACAATCCGCTGGGTGCGGCCAAGACCATCTTCGACCAGAACATTTTCGGCGGCATGTGCGCCCGGGTCTGTCCCACCGAAACGCTGTGCGAGGAAGCCTGCGTGCGCAACACGGCGGAGGAGAAGCCGGTGGAGATCGGCCTTCTCCAGCGCTACGCCACCGATACGGCGATGGCCGAAAACCGGCAGTTCTACACCCGCGCTCACGAGACCGGAAAGCGCGTCGCCGTGGTCGGCGCCGGGCCTGCGGGCCTTGCCTGCGCCCATCGCCTCGCCATGGCCGGCCATGACGTGATCGTGCTTGAAGCCAAGGAGAAACCCGGCGGCCTCAACGAATACGGCCTCGCCACCTACAAGACGGTGGATGACTTTGCCCGGAAGGAAATTACCTATCTGCTTGAAATCGGCGGGATAGAAATCCGGGGCGGGCAGATGCTCGGGCGCGATTTTACCCTCGAAGAGCTGCGTCGCGACTATGATGCGGTCTTCCTCGGCATCGGCCTCGGCGGCGTCAACGAACTTGGCATCCCCGGCGAAGATCTGGCGGCTTGCGAGAACGCCGTCGATTTCATCGCGGCGATCCGCCAGGCC
>NZ_CFHTCS010000541.1:0-2069 GCF_984369615.1 Martelella sp.
AAGTCTTCTTCAGTGGTGCCCTTGGCCCGCTCCGTGAAGCTCTTGCCTTTCTTCGGAAAGCCCTTGCCCGTATCGCAAAAGTCATCCTCAGTAAAATTCTTGGCCTGCTCCAGGAAGCTGTTGCCCTTCTTCGGAAAGCCCTCGCCTGCTTTGCAGAACGGCGAAATCGCTATAGGATCGCCGCTTTGACACGTCGATGGGGGCGCAGCCTCGCCCGCACGCAATGTCGCCAGGTCGCCTGAGAAAGGCTCTATTGAAAAGAATGAGCAGAACCTTGAACAACAGTTCTCTCGAAAACGAGATGTTCGAGCTGGCCCCGATCGCCATGTGGGTCGAGGACTTCAGCGCGGTGAAAGCCCTTTTCGACGCATGGCGCGCCGAAGGCGTCACGGATATCGCCTCTTTTCTCCGCGCCGACATATCCCGCGTTGCCGCATGCGCCAGGGCCATCCGTGTGGTGAAGGTGAACCGCAAGACGCTCGAGCTGTTTGAAGCGCGCGACACGTCCAATCTCGTCAACAATATCACCGCGGTCTTCCGCGACGACATGCTGGAGACCCATATCGACGAACTGACCCAGCTGTTCGAGGGCAAGTCCAACTTCACCAGCTACACCGTCAACTACACGCTCTCCGGCAAGCGGCTGGACGTGCAGCTGCGCGGCCAGGTGATGCCGGGCCACGAGAAAACGCTCGACTACATTCTCCTGGCAACGGAGGACGTCACCGAGCGCGAGGACGCTCACCGCCGGGAACGCCGTCAGTCGCTCTATGCCAAGGGCCTGTTCGAACATTCGCCGGTTTCGCTCTGGGTCGAGGATTTTTCCCGCATCCGGGTCATGCTCGACGAACTGCGCGCCCGCCATATCGTCGATCTCAGGGTATTCATGGACGTGCACCCCGAATTCGTGCGCCAGTGTCTGAGCGAAATCCGTGTGATCGACGTCAACCAGGCGACGCTCGACATGTTCCGCGCGCCAGACCGGCAGGCCCTGCTGCAAAACCAGCATGCGGTGTTTCGCGACGATGTCGAAGACCATTTCCGCGAGCAGCTGATCGACCTGTGGGAGGGCCGCCTCCTGCATACCCACGAAGTCATGAATTACGCGCTGGACGGCTCCGAACGCTATGTTCTCCTGCAGTTTTCGGTCTTCCCCGGCCATGAGGATGACTGGTCGCTCGTTCTCGTCTCGCTGACCGACATCACCGCGCGCAAGAAGGCGGAAGCCTATCTCGAATATCTGGGGCGCCACGATGTTCTGACCAAGCTCTACAACCGCTCCTTCTACACCGAGGAGATCAACCGCCTGGAACGCAAGAATTTCCGCCCCATCGGCGTGCTGATCATCGACCTCAACGGCCTGAAGGACGCCAATGACGCACTCGGGCACGATGCCGGCGACAGCCTTCTGCGCAGGCTTGGCGAGGTTCTCAACGAATCGGTCTGCCAGCCCAATTGCGCCGCGCGCATCGGCGGCGACGAGTTCGCCGTGCTGATGCCCGGCGCGGATTACGAGGCGGCCGCGGTGGCGCTCGAGGAAATCCACAAGGTGCTGAAGGTCAACAACCAGTTCTATGCCGATGCCCCGATCAGCATTTCCGCCGGGATCGCGGTCTGCGAAGCCGGCGAAACGATCGAATCCGCGGTCCGCCGCGCCGATGCTGAAATGTACCGCCAGAAACGCGAATACTACGCTCTCCAGCGCAAGACCGGCTCCGACGGATAAACCGGCCGGTCCCGGAAGGCGGCCTGAGCGAATGTCGAATATTCCGGCACGCTAGCTGATCCAATATCTCCAGAATATCTGTTAATGTTCTGATCCCTTTCGTTTTATTGAGACTGGGAACTGTGTCGTCATTGCAGGTCGGGTCCGGCCTCGAACACGTGTCGGCTCAGTGACATTTTCTGTCCGCTTCTCTTCCGTTCACATATTGCTCGTCCGGCAAAACGGTGTCATCAAGACCGGTCGAAACCTAGAGCGCCGTGCGTCCATTCGGACGCACGGCGCTCTAACTGTGGGCTTTCAGGAGGTTGTCCATTCGGAGCGTACCGAGGAGACTGGAGTTACC
>NZ_CFHTCS010000542.1:0-2045 GCF_984369615.1 Martelella sp.
TCCACCCGCTGACCAGTGCGGCCGATCCGGCCTGGCAGTCGCGCTCGGACTGGGAGATTTTCAAGGGCATCGCAAAGACGTTCTCCGAGGTCGCGCCGGAAGTGCTGGGCGTCGAAAAGGATATCGTGTTGGTGCCGACCCTGCACGACACGCCCGGCGAACTGGCCCAGCCCTTCGATGTCAAGGACTGGAAACAAGGCGAAATCGACCCGGTGCCGGGCAAGACCATGCCGACGGTTGCCGTGGTCGAGCGGGACTATCCCAATCTCTACAAGCGCTTCACCTCCGTCGGTCCGCTTCTCGATAAGCTCGGCAATGGCGGCAAGGGGATTTCCTGGAACACCGAGCATGAGGTCGGCCTGCTCGGCAAGCTCAACGGCACGGTGACGGAAGAGGGGGCCTCGAAGGGCCGTCCGAAGATCGACACCGATATCGACGCCACGGAGGTGATCCTGTCGCTTGCGCCGGAGACCAATGGCGAGGTCGCGGTCAAGGCCTGGGAGGCGCTCTCGGTGATTACCGGGCGCGACCACACCCATCTCGCCCTTCCGAAAGAGGACGAAAAGATCCGCTTCCGCGACATCGTCGCTCAGCCGCGCAAGATCATTTCCTCGCCGACATGGTCGGGGCTGGAATCGGAGAAGGTCTGCTACAACGCCTGCTATACCAACGTCCACGAACTGATCCCGTGGCGCACGCTCTCCGGGCGGCAGCAGCTCTATCAGGACCATTTGTGGATGCGGGCCTTTGGCGAGGCTTTCTGCGTCTACCGCCCGCCGATCGATACCGGAACCGTGACGCCGGCGATCGAGGCGCGTCTCGACGGCCAGCCGCATCTGGTGCTGAACTTCATCACCCCGCACCAGAAATGGGGCATCCACTCCACCTACACCGACAACCTGTTGATGCTGACGCTCAACCGCGGCGGCCCGGTGGTGTGGATTTCGGAGCCGGATGCGGCCCGCGCCGGCATCGTCGATAACGACTGGGTCGAGGTCTACAATGCCAATGGCGCGCTGGTCGCCCGCGCGGTGGTCTCGCAGCGCATGAAGGACGGCACGATCTTCATGTACCACGCGCAGGAGAAGATCGTGAACACGCCCGGCTCGCCGCTGACCGGTCAGCGCGGCGGTATTCACAACTCCGTCACCCGCGTGATCCCGAAGCCCACCCACATGATCGGCGGCTACGCCCATCAGTCCTACGGTTTCAACTACTACGGAACCGTCGGCGCCAACCGCGATGAATTCGTCGTCGTCCGCAAGCTCGAAAATGTCGACTGGATGGACGAAACCCCAAGCCTTGCAGGAAAGGAGGCCGCAGAATGAAGGTCCGTGCACAGATCGGCATGGTGTTGAACCTCGATAAATGCATCGGGTGCCACACCTGCTCCGTCACCTGCAAGAATGTCTGGACGAACCGCGAAGGCGTTGAATACGCCTGGTTCAACAATGTCGAGACCAAGCCGGGGATCGGTTTTCCCAAGGAATGGGAAAACCAGAAGAAATGGAATGGCGGCTGGGTCCGCAAGAAGAACGGCCGGATCGAGCCGAAGATGGGCGCCAAATGGCGCATCCTCGCCAAGATCTTCGCCAACCCGGACCTGCCGGAAATCGACGATTATTACGAACCCTTCGATTTCGATTACGGCCATCTCCAGACCGCCGGCGAAAGCAAGACCATGCCGACGGCACGGCCGCGCTCGAAGCTGACCGGCGAGCGGATGGAGAAGATCGAATGGGGGCCGAACTGGGAGGAAATTCTCGGCGGCGAATTCGAGAAGCGCTCGAAGGATGTGGATTTCGAAGGCGTCGAGAAGGAAATCTACGGCCAGTTCGAAAACACCTTCATGATGTACCTGCCGCGCCTGTGCGAGCACTGCCTGAACCCCACCTGCGTGGCGGCCTGTCCCTCAGGCGCGATCTACAAGCGTGAGGATGACGGCATCGTCCTGATCGACCAGGAGAAGTGCCGCGGCTGGCGCATGTGTGTCTCCGGCTGCCCCTACAAGAAGATCTATTACAACTGGAATTCCGGCAAATCGG
>NZ_CFHTCS010000543.1:0-2015 GCF_984369615.1 Martelella sp.
CGTGGTTTCCGTTACCGCCGACCTGACCGACGGCGTCTCCGCGGTCGACCTCGTGCGCGTGGCCTCGGAAGCGCTCGGCGGCAAGGGCGGCGGCGGCAGGCCGGACATGGCCCAGGCCGGCGGCCCGGACGGCGACAAGGCGGAAGCCGCAATTGCCGCCATCCGCAACACGCTCAAGGGCTGAGGCCTATTGCAAAAAAGAACCGCGTTTCCTGGAAACGCGGTTCTCGGTTTGCTGACAAACCCGTTTTCGGGGCACCCTCGTGCTTGCCCGGCCAGAACGACAATTTCTCTGATAATTTTCAATCACTTAAGTCGACTTCACGCTCGGCTCAAGTCGCGCATGGCAGCTGCGGGATGGCCGGATGCGGTCACGACCGGCGCGTCACAAGCCTCGTCGGCAGTCTCGAAGCGTTTCCAGGAAAAGTGGATACCGGCTTTCCGTGCTGAATTGCGCAAGACAACAGATTGGGCGCTCTCGTGCTTCGCGGAGAAGCGGAAGCGCCCCAGGACAGCGTTTCCCGGCGCCGCGATTCTGAGCTATTCATCTGTCTGATGGCCGAACGATGCCGAAGCGTCACGCCGTTTCGGCATCGAAAGCCACAGCGGCAAAAGCCTCCGCGATAACTTCGGGGCCCGCGCCGGGCCTGACAGCGTCGCTCGAAAGGATCTGGCGGTAGCGCCGCGCGCCGGAATAGCCACTGAACAATCCGATCATGTGGCGGGTGATCTGCGACAGACGAACGCCCTCCCCAACCTGCCGCGCCGCATAGTCCATCATCGCGCGGCAGAGCGCGTCCGGATCGAACGGCTTCCCAGGCATGCCGAAGAGGCGGCGGTCGACCTCGGCCAGAAGACGCGGCGTCTGATAGGCGGCACGCCCCAGCATCACGCCGTCGACATGGCCGAGATGCGCTTCCGCTTCCTCAAGCGTGGCGATGCCGCCATTGATGCCGATGAAAAGGTCCGGATTTTCCGCCTTCATGCGATAGACCAGCGGATAATCGAGCGGCGGGATCGTCCGGTTCTCCTTGGGGCTCAGCCCCTTCAGCCAGGCCTTGCGGGCGTGGATCCACACCGCGTCCGCCCCTGCCCCGGCCATGCGGGCGACAAAATCGGGCAGCACCGTTTCCGGCTCCTGCTCGTCAACGCCGATACGGCACTTGACCGAAACCGGCACATCGACCGCCGCCTTCATCGCCGCCACGGCCTTCTCGACGATCCCGGGCGTCTGCATCAGGCAGGCGCCGAATGTGCCGGATTGCACGCGATCGGACGGGCAGCCGACATTCAGCCCGATCTCGTCATAGCCATATCGGGCGCCGATCTTCGCTGCCTCGGCAAGCTTTAGCGGATCGGAGCCGCCGAGTTGCAGCACCACGGGATGCTCGACGGCATCAAACCCCAACAGCCGGTCCCGGTCGCCGCGCAGGATCGCATCCGCGACAATCATCTCGCTATAGACCTGCCCCCCGGCCATCATCTGCCGATGAAAATACCGACAATGCCGATCCGTCCAATCGATCATCGGTGCCACGGCAAAGCGGGAAGCCGCCTGAAACTCTCTTTTCTTATTTTTTTCAGTCACTTATCAGAACCTGATAATCCGTCTTATTCCAGCTCATTATGCTCAGAATCCGCTGATTTTGACACTGGATTTGGTCCCGAGGACCAAACACAACCTCGTGGACCAAACATGGAGGCCAATCTGGGCTCAATTACCACACGCAAACGCAGGGATGGAAGTCAAAGCTACAGGGCACGTGTACGGGTGATGCGCGAGGGCTCCGTCTATCACGAGACCAAGACTTTTGACAGACGCCCAGCTGCAGCCGCATGGATAAAGAAACGCGAGAAAGAGCTGGCCAGACCTGGCGCACTGGAGGCGTTAAACGCATACGACCCACCGCTGTCCAAGGCCATCGAGCGCTATACCGATGAAGCGGTCAAAGAAATCGGACTGAACCGCCCCGGGTTTGCCGGAGACCCCAACTCGTGAGAAGTAGGGTCTATGA
>NZ_CFHTCS010000544.1:0-1639 GCF_984369615.1 Martelella sp.
AGCCGGTGGCCTTTCTTGGCCAGCCGGAACGCGACGATGTTCTCACTGTCGGCACGGACAGCGTTCAGGTCGCCTCGCTCCTGGCGCAATATCTGGTGCGCCAGGGCTTCAGGAAGTTCGGCTATGTCGGCTATTCGCGGGCATCATGGAATATCGAACGTCTTCGCGGATTGCGCGACGTTCTGGATCCCGCAGGACTGGACCTGCAAGTCTTTGATGTTGAGGAACCAACCAGCGAGGCCGGCGAGCGGGCGGCCGCCCGCGCGCTGCTGAACCCGGATCGTCCTGATGTCATCATCGGCTGCAACGACCTCGTCGCAATCGGCCTGATGAGTGAAGCGCGCGCGCTTGGCTTCAAGGTGCCCGATGACGTGGCCTTTGCCGGCATCGATAATATTCCGACAAGCCGATACATAACGCCGCCGCTGACCACCGTCGACGTCTGCAGCCAGGCAACGGGTGAGGTCGTCATGAAGCGGATCATGGCAATGATCGAGGACAAGCCGCAGCCGGAAGGCCTGGCACTGGAACCCGCCCTCATCATTCGCGGGTCAACGCAACGGAGTGATGTGACCCGTGAAAACTGAACAGGTGAGATAAGTAGTTCCCGGCCCTTCGGTTCGGCGTTGTGGCGCCAGCGGAAGCCACGACGGCAAAAGCCCCGATCGCTCGTCTCGGACGGCAGTAGCTCGCGACGCAGGGTCCGATAATATCGGGATGGCAGACAGCCCCCTCAGATTGGCACCTTCGGCTTTCGGCCGATAGGCAAACGGTCGGATAGACGGAACAGCGCAGGAAACGCCCGTCGATTTCATCCCCGATGGCCGTGTCTTTTCCCTCGTTGGCCTTTGTGCGACGTGGGAGCTCAACATTTCGGCGACGCGGGCATGGACAGGCGCTTCATTGCAAACTGTCTTTCACGAGCAGGACGGACAGGTGGAAGCTCTGGCTGTGCATGTCGAAGAAGTAGAACATGTCGGGCATCGCTTCC
Organism: Martelella sp.; assembly: GCF_984369615.1. Taxonomy (NCBI): domain Bacteria; kingdom Pseudomonadati; phylum Pseudomonadota; class Alphaproteobacteria; order Hyphomicrobiales; family Aurantimonadaceae; genus Martelella; species Martelella sp. The sequence goes on from NZ_CFHTCS010000544.1 coordinate 992, forward strand.
GAGGATGTCCAGAACAACGCGCCGTCGCCTTGCCGCGCGGCGTCGTCAATCGCCGCGTTCAGCCCAAGATCGCGCGCCGCGCCGGAACAGGTCCCTGCGCCGGCGTCCCATAGCATGTCCGATCCGCCACGCGGTGGGCTGACTGCCCCCAAAGTGTTTCCGCAAGACGGATCGATGACATACCCTTGTCGGATTGCAGCAGCAATCCCATCGCCTTGAGCCATGTGCTCAAAGGTTGTCTTGTCGAATGCATCGGGGTGTGGGTCGTCACCGTGAACTGGAACCGGCAATCGCCGCTTGAGCATTGATTAAGACCGCGCAGGATTTTGAACTGCTCTTGCTACCGCCCCGTGTCGCCGGCTCGAAGCATGTTGCGATGACGAATGGCGGGACGAGGACTGACCAGTCAAGGCCCCCGAAACAAATCCGTTGACAGCATATAGAGCAATTTATATTCTCTTAAATGGGACTATATTACATAATAATGGAGCAGCAATCATGAACCGTCTTCTCTCTCAATTGTCATGCGCTTCGGCGCTGGCGCTCGCGATGGCCGTGTCCGGCCACGCCCAGGCGCAAACCGAAGTCGATGTCGCCATGATCGGCGAACCCGATACGTTCGACCCCATGGTCTCCACCAAGGACGTG
>NZ_CFHTCS010000545.1:0-1390 GCF_984369615.1 Martelella sp.
AGCTACGGCGCACATGATTAAGGCCTGGGGCGTGTGGAAGCATCGCTTGGAGTTTTACGACCGGCCATTCGCGAAAAGCCGATTTGGAGACGTGCTCCATTCGACGTTTGTGATTGAGGGCCGCAAGCCCGTGCTGGCGTCGTCCTCATTCTTCTCAGTTGACGACAAGGCGTGGGGCAAACGGTTCGCAGCGGTGACTCTCAATGTCATTCCGACATCAACGACGGAAGCCGCCGTGATCGTGAGCTATCCGAAGGAGCAGTCCGGAAAGGCCCGCCGCTACGTCGCGCCGATTTTCCTGAAGAGCGGGGACGCGCGCCTGTCCGCGCTCTCGCACATGCTGGTGGATCGGGCCGAGAACTTCTTCGTATCTCCGCAGCATGTCGAGGGCTGGACTGCCGAGAAACGCAAGGCGATCGAAGAGGCGTTCGTGGGGACGGTGATCCGGGGCGAACCGGCAACGTCGTCGTCGGATCTGATGCTTTTCTGCCCCCGCGGACGAGGTGTCAGGGAATCCGCTCCGACCGCCACTGGCCGTCTCTGCCGTGGACGAGGCGCCAGCTTCGCGACGTCACCTGTGTGCCCTTCGCCGTGCGATAGGCGGGAATGGCGAGATGGATCGCGTCGTCGAAAGCCCACCGCCCGCCTCGCAAATCTGGTCGACTTAAATGCCTGTTCATGATTTGTACTATAGCCTCGAGATTCGGGGCAAGTGGGAATGCTGCAGCAGGTCAGGACGGCAAGCCAAACAGACGCGGGGAGAGACGGCCCTCTGGCCGGGCTGAATCCGAAGCAACGGCGCGCCGTGGAACATGGCTGCGCTGACCTGAACGATGTCCCGCCTCTGCTCATCATCGCCGGCGCCGGCTCGGGCAAGACCAACACGCTGGCGCATCGCGTCGCGCATCTGGTCGTTTCAGGCGCCGACCCGCGCCGCATCATGCTGCTGACATTCTCGCGGCGCGCCGCGGTCGAGATGCAGCGCCGCGTCGAGCGGATCATGGCGAAGGCGCTCGGACCGAACGCCGGCGCGATGGCCGATGCGCTGGCCTGGTCGGGGACATTCCATGCGATGGGCGCCCGGCTCCTGCGTGAATACGCGGCGGACATCGGACTGGATGCGGCGTTCACGATCCACGACAGGGAAGATTCCGCCGACCTGATGAACCTCGCGCGGCACGATCTCGGCTTTTCCAAGATGGAGAAGCGCTTCCCGATGAAGGATACGTGTCTGGCGATCTATTCGCGCGCCGTGAATGCGGAAACGCCGCTCGGCGAAGTGCTCGGCGGCGTCTTCCCCTGGTGCGCCGAATGGGAGGCCGAACTGCAAAGGCTGTTCGGCGCCTATGTCGAGGCCAAGCAGAAACAGAACGTGCTCGATTACGACGAT
>NZ_CFHTCS010000546.1:0-1377 GCF_984369615.1 Martelella sp.
AAGAAGCTTAACGCGTCTGGAGAAACTGTGTTCATGCGCTACCTGGGAAAGCCGATCAGCGGCTACTTGTGATGCAACGGGATCGGTCAGCGCTTTGACGGCAGAAGAAACGAACTCTTCCTCAGAATTTGCGAACAGTGGGTAATCACTCCCAAGAAGGGAAACATGAATAGCATTCTTGTTCAATATCGCAGGTGTTCTATAGGAGCCATATTCAAGTATCTTCGTAGAATACTCGATAATATCGTCTAACGCGGCTGAGCGCCAAGATAATCCGACTCGACTGCTTTTAAGTTGGGAAAATACACTAGAGCGTGGTTGCCCCTTAAGCCAATGAACGCCTTCAGTTCTCGAAAGCGCATCCTCCATTGAGCTCTTGAATAGGTGGTTGTCGGGAGCGTCATGGATTTTGTCGCCAATCATAACCAGTTGCGCTGACGGCACTTGAGCGCGCACGCGAGACCACAGCTTGACCATTTCATAAGTCATCCACTCCGGCGTGTACTTGCCAGCGTAGACGGCCTCGAGCGGCCTGTGAACTAAGTCAAGGCACTCATGATGTACATCCGGGGCTACGGGTGGGAAAAGTGTGAGTTTGTCGAGGTCAATATATGGGTCTATCTTCTGCCAAAGTTCAACAAATCCGTCGCTCTGGCATAGGACCCTATGGCATGTACTTGATATCTCACGAAGCCGTGTTCTATCGTCATGGCTCATGTCGTTGTAGTCATGTTCGATATCGGTTAGGTATACATAAGAACGAGAGAGTATTTCAGAATCCAATAATTGAAACGCAATTTCTTTTCCGCGAATGAATATCGCATCGTACTTTGTTACGCCATTGTAGTGTTTTGCAATTTGCGCCATCTCTTGCCAATTGAGGCGCCTCTTCGTTATCCCGAATATATCTTCATAGTGTTCAGGGCCTATCACCCTAACATTCTCAAGATCAATTATTTCCTTGTAAAGGGCCATACTCGAAGGAGATGTTCGAGCGGTTAGGTCGACCTGTGTATTGCCGACCTTCAACAATGCGAGCGTTAGCACCAGCGTCCAAATCGAAGATCCGTCTATCAGATTGAGATCGGGATTAGCGCAGATCAGAATTTTCCTCAGTGGGTAGCAACCTGTGCAGCATAGGTTCGACCGATAAGGAAGCCGCGGATGGCACTCATGAGCTGGGCTTGTCCAATTTTATTCGGATCGAACAGGATTGTATGAGGTGAGAGCTCGGCATTGTAGGCATATTCTTGTTTTGTATCAGGCGCGAAGCCGTAGAAGTCTGCATCTGGTGCGTAAACAGATGCAGCAATAAGGTCACGGAGTGTATTGGCGCGTGCCGCGGAATCGCCATTTATAATAATGGCGCTTTTAATA
>NZ_CFHTCS010000547.1:0-1242 GCF_984369615.1 Martelella sp.
TTTTTCTCCTTTATCCTAGAGCTATGGCTAGTGCTGTTGCTTCGTCTGCTATATCTGTGGTTTTTGCCAATGTTCCAGCCGTTGATGGAAGCGTAAGCGTTATATTACCAGCGAAATCAGCATGGGCTGGGGCTTGTAATTGAGCATAGTGAGCGTTGCTACTCTCACAGTAAAAACGTACATAAGACTGCGCTCCACCATTCTTTATTGATATTGCGCCTTGCGATATATCTACACCATCAGACCCATCAATACGCACCACACCAGCACCATTTGGCGTAAGGGCTATATTACCATTAGACACAGAAACTATAGCGTTTCCATTTACATCCAGATCACCGCCCAACTCAGGTGACGTATCGCCTACAACTTGGGATAATCCACCCCCACCACTAATTATCTGACCATCAATGTAGGCTTTGATAGATTGTTGTGTCGCTAGCTTTGTAGCAGAGTTAGACGCAAAATCATCTTCATCGAGTACAGCCGACCCTGATACGCTTGTATTCAACACAGGGCTAGTCAGCGTTTTGTTTGTCAGCGTCTTTGTTGTTCCAGAAAGATAGGTATCAAACGTGTCCACACTTGTCTGCTTCATTGTACCGCTATCATTGGTGACAATACCATCACCCCCAGCAACAGCCGTAGTGCCTACAGTTGAACCCCCATCCATAAGATTAAGTTCACTGGCTGTAGCTGTAACGCCACTCAATATATTCAGTTCATTAGCCGTAGCCGTTACATCTGTACCGCCTATATCTAGCGTTGTCATGGACACTTCACCAGCGACTGTCAACAATCCACTGGAGACTGTCATAAGGTCTGTATCGTCTGTATGCCCTATTGTAGAGCCATTTATGTTGACATTATCGATAACAGCCTGAGTGACCGCAGAGTTAGTGCCTAGTGTTACGCCATCAATAGCACCGCCATCAATATTGACGCTACTAGAGCTAAAATCATTGGCTGTAACGCCACCACCATCAGCAATAGTAATAGCTGCATCGCCATCGGTAAATTGTATCGCTGGAGTCTTTAACGCAGTAGTCGCAGTAATATTTGTGCCTGAAGGAGAGGTGAGGGATGTAGCCCCTGTGTCCATGTCCTTCAGCGTTGCCATCAATGCCCTGATAGCATTGTTTACATTAGCCGGACTCATGCCCTCGCTAATGTCTATAGACTTAATATCTGTATTATTTGCGTCTGTAGCATCAAATTGTGTGATGTTATTTTTTGCCATTT
>NZ_CFHTCS010000548.1:0-1227 GCF_984369615.1 Martelella sp.
CCATATCGAAGCCGACAATCCACGCGCGGCGATCGCCGTCGACGAGCGGATCGCGGCGTCCGCGCGCCGTCTGGTCGACTTCCCGGAGAGCGGCCGTCCCGGCCGCGTCGCCGGCACGCGCGAACTCGTCATCACCGGCACGCCCTATGTCGCGGCCTACGCCGTGACCACCGAGTCGATCCGGATTCTCCGCGTTCTGCACGGTGCCCAAAGGTGGCCGGACGAGCTTCCGCAAGGCTGAGGCGGCGCCGTCCGCCCCATTGATCCGACCTTTGCACATCCGCCTCAGGTCGTTTGCCGAACGCCCCGCCGCGCGGCGGGCATTCCTGGAGCGTCATCGCGCCGGAGGGGCGGCGCCGAGACCGGACCAGCACCTCGCTTCCCGCCCATTGGCGTTGAGGGGACCGGGAGGGTCGCCGGCGATGAGCCGAGAAGCCCGTCGCTCGGCTGCGGCCTTTCCCCCGGTTGAACATCGACCGCGCTCGAGCGCGCGGCGTCAGCGGCCCTGACGGTGCGGAGAAGCCGGTGCGGCCTTGCTGATGTTGGCCGGGTCTTCCGGGATGGCGGCCGCGCCGTCGCCATGCGGTGTGGTTTGCCGGTAGCGCACTGTGTCCCCATCGTTCGGTCTGTTCGCGTCCACTGCGTCCTCGATCTGGCATGTCTGACCGAAGGCCGTCGGCGCTGCGCGCCGCCTCGATCTCTCATGACCGCAACGGCCTTTCTCAGCTTTCTTCCCCTGGGCGCTGCGCGCCCATTCCTCGCGAGCCAAGAAAGCCTCGCCCTGGCCGCCCTCCACTGTGTTGCGGCCCTTCGGGTGCGGCCCGATCGCCTCCGGTCATCGACAGCCATCGAGGTCGCGATGGCCGCGGCCCAATAAACGAAAGAGGACACGAACATGGCTACCATCGGCAACTTCACCGTCAACGGCAACGGCTTCTCGGGGACGATCCGCACCCTGACCCTGAACGTCAAAGCTCGGCTGGTCCGCATCGAGAACCCCTCCGACAAAGGCCCCCACTTCCGCATCTTCGCCGCAGCGAATGTCGAGCTCGGCGCCGCCTGGCAGAAGCACTCCGAGCAGACGGACCGCGACTACCTCTCGGTCAAGCTCGACGATCCGAGCTTCCCTGCCCCGATCTACGCAACCCTGGTCGAAGTCGAAGGCGAGGAAGGCCTTCAGCTCATCTGGTCCCGGCCGAACCGGGACTGACCCGGGCGACAAGAGGG
>NZ_CFHTCS010000549.1:0-1195 GCF_984369615.1 Martelella sp.
CCCGGAGGCAGCGGAATGAGCGAGCTGCCGAAGGGGTGGGTTGAGGCTGAACTTGGTGACCTGGTGTCCAGCAACGGATTGGTCACCGATGGCGATTGGGTCGAAAGCAAAGATCAAGATCCGATGGGATCAGTAAGGCTTACCCAACTTGCTGACATTGGGGATGGTTTTTTTCGTCTTAAATCAAACCGCTTTCTCACCGTGGAGAAAGCCGCCGAGCTCAATTGCAGCTACCTTGAGAAGGGCGATGTATTGATCGCCAGGATGCCCGATCCATTGGGCCGCGCCTGCATCTATCCTGGTTTAGAGCAGAAGGCAGTGACTGTTGTCGATGTTATGATTTGGCGGGGCGGCTCGTCCGAGCTAAGCAACGAGTGGATCGTGACTGCAATCAACTCGCCAAGATCCCGGGCAACCATACGTGCACAGGCAAGCGGCACGACGCGGCAACGTATTGCCGGTGGCAACCTGAAAAAGCTCAGACTTCCTCTCCCGCCGCTTGCGGAGCAGAAGCGCATTGTCGCCAAGCTGGACGCCTTGGGCGCAAGGTCAGCCCGCGCCCGCAAGGAGCTGGAGCGCATCGACGCCCTCGTCGCCCGCTACAAGCAGGCGGTGCTCTCCAAGGCGTTTTCGGGTGAGCTAACGAACGCCAAAAAGACTGACTGGCAAATGTACGCTTTGGGCGATCTGCTCGACGACATTCGATACGGAACGGCAAAGAAGTGCGAGGTTGCTCCGCATTTGGTGCCCGTCCTTCGAATACCGAACGTGGCTGGCGGTAGGCTTGATCTGTCAGAGCTCAAGCATGCCGAGTTCTCCCAAAAAGAGCTTGATAAGCTCGCCCTTAAGGCTGGAGATCTGCTGCTCATAAGGTCGAATGGCAGCCTGGATCTTGTTGGGCGGTCTGCGGTCGTTTCAGACCTTCCGACCACCACTCTATTTGCCGGGTATCTTATCCGCCTTCGTTTCGATCTTCAAAAGGTGGATCCGTGGTTCGTGCAATACGGTTTGCAAGAGCTTGGCAGCAGGCGAACAGTTGAGCAACTGGCCAAGTCCACCAGCGGCGTGAACAATATCAACAGCGAGCAAATCAAGGGACTTGAACTGTCGCTTCCTCCCCTCGCCGAACAACGCAAAATCGTCCGCCGGATCGAGAGCGCCTTCGAAAAAATCGACCGGCTGGCGGGAGAGGCGA
>NZ_CFHTCS010000550.1:0-1154 GCF_984369615.1 Martelella sp.
TCTTCCTTCGTGGAAGACATAGCGAAGCATGTTGTAGGCGATATTGGCCATGCCGATCTTCACCGTCGCCCTGTCGATGCCGATCGTCCTGATGAAGAGTTTCATCTTGTCCTTCTGTCGGGCGAAGACATGCTCGACGGCGGACCTGACCTTTGACCGGCGGCCATTGGCCCGCGACACCGCCTCCGGCATCGGTTTGCCCTTCGGCTTTTTCTGATGAATGTCCGACTTCAGGCCGTTGCCGGCCAGAAAGGCTTCGTTCTTCTTCGAACGGTAGGCGCTGTCGGCCCAGACCGTCGAGGCCGTATTGTCCTTGCGCACGACATTCCTGAGCTGTGCGCCATCATGTGCCGAGGCGCTCGTCACCGTCCATCCACGGATAAACCCGTGTGACCGGTCAATGCCGGCATGGTTCTTGTAACCAAACATCGGGATGGCGATATCGCGCTGCTGCGTCCTGGTCGAATGCGGCGTTTGCTCGGGCCGCTTCGCCTTCGAATACTTTACTGTCCAACGCGCATCGCGATCCTTCTGGGCAAGCTTTGCCGGCTTGTCCTTCCAGCCATCAGGAACGTCGCCACGCTTGATCGCGTCCTTTTCGTCCTGGGTATTGCGCTGCTTCGGTGCCTGGACAATCGTCGCATCGACAATCTGACCGCCCTTGGCCAGATAGCCGGATTTCGAGAGATGCTTGTCGAAACGGGCGAACAGATTGTCGATGGCACCGGCCCGCACCAGGCTTTCCCGGAACAGCCAGATCGTCTTGGCATCCGGAACCTTTTCCGACAGCGACAGACCAAGAAACCGCATGAACGAAAGCCGGTCCTGAATGACGAATTCGGCCTGGTCATCGGACAGATTGTAAAGCGCCTGCAGCACCAGGATCTTGAACATCATGATCGCCGGATATGGCGGGCGACCGCCTTTCGAGCCGTCCGAACGCTTCAAGGCTTTGGTCAGCGGCTTTTCGAACACAGCCCACGGAATGATCGCGTTCAGTTTCTCCAGCGGATCACCGACAGCGCTCAAACGCGCATAACGCTCGTCAACATCAAAGAAACCGAGCTGTCCTCGCATCACCAACCTCCGAAAAATCACCGTGCACGAAGTGAATCACGAAACGGCGGAAATCGGTAGGTAATTCGAGGCGTCCA
>NZ_CFHTCS010000551.1:0-1042 GCF_984369615.1 Martelella sp.
CTGATCATGTGTGTTCTGGCGCTGGCGATCGTCGCCGCCGTGCTGGCGGGGTGCCGGGCATGAGCGCGGGCCGGTTTACCCCTCAGGAGCGCAAACACGCGCGGCTGGTGCTGGGGCTGTTCGTGCAGGGTGCCGACCATGCCGGGCGGGACATGACCGACGCGCCGGGCGTGCTGGAGGATTTTCGCGCGGGGCGGTTCATCTCCGATGCGGCGATGCTGGAGATCGCGGCGTGGCTGGAGCTCACCCGCGGCGACCTGACCCGGGCGGCGGCGGTGGCGGCGGCGCGGGACGGGCGGCTGTTCACCCGTGTGCGGAGCAACGGGAGGGCGGCGGCGTGAACCGCGATTATGCCCATGTGCTGACCCGCCCGCAGGCGCTGGACTGGACCAGCTTCGGGCGGGCGCTTGCCGCCGAAATCCGCTTGCGCGGGATCACGCTGCAGCAGGTGGCCGACGAGGTGCGGCTTTCGCGCGCCACGATCAGCCGTGCTTCCACCGGGCATGAGGTGGGGCTCGTGGCGCTGCTGAAGCTGTGCGTGTGGTGCGATCTGAACCCGTTCGAGCTGATGCGGCCCGACGACCGGAGGCCGGCGGAATACGTGTGCCCGGTGGCCGAGAGGGGGTGTTTCACGTGACCACTCCTCTGAAACTATCTGATGTGCAACGGGAATTTTCAGGCGTCGGGCGTGGGGAGCATTTGGGCGAACCAGCGGTCGACCTCCTGCTCGAGCTGGCGGTGAAGCTCATCCCGGAGCGCGCGGGACTGATCCGGGAGCGTCGGGTCGAGCAGGGTTGCGACCGTGTCCGGCTCTATGCGGAGCGTGTCACGGGAGAGCAGCTTCGCGCGCTCACGCCATGCCGCGATGACCTGGTCGCGCGGTTCCGGCGACCTGGCGGCGTCGGCCTCGATCACCTCCCTGAGGAGGGAGAGAAGCACGGGGATGCGCAGATCGTTGCCGCTCGAGAACTCCATGCGCGTGCCTTTCCTCTTTCAGGGGCTTGCGGCCCCGCATCGCGGTGCCCGGCAGGAGGTGCCCCCA